>DATHPY010000656.1:0-5528 GCA_035483315.1 Puia sp.
TACCACTTTTATAACCGTATTTATGAATAAAGATGCCCGCTGGTATTGCCGTTAAAAAATAACCGAGATAAACTGCAGGATCAATAAAAGAAGATTGCAGATCGTTTAGCTGGCAGGCTTTTTTTAAATGCGGAATTAAAATAGGATTGAGGTTATGCAAAAACGCCCACAAAAAAAATAAAGAGGTTACAAGAATAAATGGGATCAAATATTTTTTCTGCATAGCAAGTGTTAGTTGATAGTTGATGGTTCATAGTTGATAAATGACTCACTATGAACATTAAATATACAGAAGTTTTTATTTCCTGATCTTTCAGAAATCATTGCGTGATACAATTATCCATTCTTTCCATCATTATTCTCTTTACGATAAAAGATAATCGAGTTTCTCCGTACCAGTTTTCAAACCATCCAAAAACACTCAGAAAAATAGAATTGTTCCTGATAGATATAGGGCGTGAAAAGAAGAAAGATAAATACTTGATACGATGTAAATCATATTTTTGAAACGCAAGTGAATCATGTTCCAAACTCATTAAAGTATCATATTCAACTCTGTTGAGCTTGACTGTATGTTTTAGTAAACTGTCATTGATTATTCTTTTTGAATTTGGAAATAAACTATCAGGAAGTATTTCATCTGCAAAACTTCGAAGTTTACAAAATATATAGTCTCGTTCTTTTTTTGTCAAGACCATACGGGCTTTGTTTTTTGAACGCATCATATTTATAACAGAATCAGTAAGTAAAGATTTAAAAGCGATTTCGTTAAATTTATTATATGGTTTGTCAGAATAATAAATTGTTCCCTTTGTTTGGTTGTGCCTTATTAATCTATAGACTAGATTGAAATAAGAACTATCATTTTGAGAAAATAAATTATGGCAATTTATCATCAGAAATAAAAGAATTATCGTCTTTTCATATTCTAGAGTAATTACTAAATATAATTACTTCTCCTAAAATAAATTTTCTGAGTTCTTTAGCAGAGTTTCTATGATGTCAGAGTTGAACTACATTACTTAGTTTTTGTTAGTGTAATCTTATTTAACTTGCCGCATCAACCTCGTGAAATGAATGTAATAACAAAAAGTCCTGTTGATGAGCTGGGGTATCATTTTATTCCAGAAAATTTTTTGCCGAAAGGAAAAGATGAATATTATTTGCGCGATCAGCAAAATAACAGCGGCATTGTTTACAGAAAATTGAGTGCGGGCGAAATCGAAACATTGGTGCGCAACCGAAACACTTCTGATAACTGGAATAATATCCTGGTGTCGGATGCATTTACTGCAGATCTCGTAATGGACTGCAAATTTTTTGGATTGATCCGCATCGGAAAATTGGAACGGTATTATTTGGAGTTTAATAATCTCCGGCGCCCCGTCGGTTTGTACAGCAGCACAATTATCAGCAGCGATCTTGGCGACAATGTTGTAATTGATAATGTAAATTATTTATCGCATTATATTATCGGTAACGACGTGATGATCGTAAATACCAATGAAGTGGCAACGACCGATCATGCAAAATTCGGTAATGGAATTTTAAAAGAAGGAGAGCCGGAATCAATTCGTATCTGGATGGAAGTGTGCAATGAGAATGGCGGGAGAGGAATTATTCCGTTTGATGGAATGTTGCCGGGCGACGCTTTTTTGTGGAGTCGTTTTCGTGATGATAAAGTTTTACAAAACAAATTTAAAGAGTTCACCAAAAAAAAGTTTGATAACAAGCGCGGATATTACGGAAAGATCGGCGACAGAACGGTTATTAAAAATTGTAGGATAATTAAAGATGTATTAATTGGAAGCGACGCATATTTAAAAGGCGCGAACAAACTGAAAAATTTAACCATCAATTCTTCTGTAGATGCAAAATCGCAGATTGGCGAAGGATGTGAATTGGTAAATGGAATTGTTGATTATGGCTGCAGAATTTTTTATGGTGTGAAGGCGGTTCGTTTTATCATGGCTTCGCACTCACAATTAAAATACGGAGCGCGATTAATTAATTCTTATCTCGGAAATAACTCTACCATTTCCTGTTGCGAGGTTTTGAATTCATTGATCTTTCCTGCGCACGAACAGCATCACAATAACTCTTTTTTGTGCGCTGCATTACTTAACGGACAAAGTAATATGGCAGCCGCTGCAACGATCGGTTCAAATCATAATTCGCGCAGCGCAGATGGCGAGATCATTGCTGGTCGCGGGTTTTGGCCTGGTTTGAGTGTCAGCTTAAAACACAATTCAAAATTTGCTTCGTTCTGCATTATTGCGAAAGGAGCTTATCCGTCAGAGCTAAATATTCCCATTCCATTTTCGTTGATCAGTAATAACGAAAGTAAAAATGAACTGGTGATCATGCCGGCATACTGGTTCATGTATAATATGTATGCGTTGTCGAGAAATGCCTGGAAATATGCAGACCGAGATAAACGAAATGATAAAACACAATTGCTCGAATTTGATTTTCTTGCGCCTGACTCCGCTAATGAAATGATCAACTCAATTTTTTTGTTTGAAAAATTTACAGGTAAAGCTTATGCAGATGAATTTGAAAAAGGAAAAAAATATTCCGAAGAAAAAATTATTGATATTGGCAAGAAACTATTAGAAACCAAAAAAGAAATTGTTGATGAACTGAATATTTTTGCAGATGGATTTGAGAACAACAAACGCAAAACCAGGGTGATCAAAGTTTATCGCGCTTATCATTTATTTAAAGAATTGATCAGTTATTATGCAGTGAAGCAATTGATCGCTTATACAAAAAATGATCAGTTAAAAAAATTCGAACAGGTTCAACAATCATTACCAACAAGATTAGTTTTAACTGAATGGACAAATGTTGGCGGACAATTAATTCCAAAAAACTCAATTGACAAACTTCTTCAGCAAATCAATAATAATAAAATCAAAGGCTGGGAACAAATACATAAGTTTTATAAAAATGAAGGGGAAGATTATGGAAAGAACAAATTATTTCATTCACTCGCTGCTTTGAAAAAGATTCATGGAATTGATATTAAAAAAATTTCTTCAATGCAATTTAAAAATTTATTGCAAAGAAGTATTGTTACGGAAGAATGGATGACAAAAGGAATTTATGATTCACGCGCTAAAGATTATACGAACTCATTTCGCAAAATGGTTTATGAGAATGCAAACGAAATGAATGAAGTTACCGGTTCACTGCGTGGAAATAGTTTTATTAAACTGCAAAATGATCTGCTTGCTGAGTATAAAAAAGAAATTCGCCAGATCAGTAGGAAGTTGTGAAAACGTTTAATGCATTTTATAATTTGAGGAGACATTTGGCTCCTCAAATTATTTTCACTACTTAATAAATCTCCTCGTTTCTGAATTTCCTTCCTGGTCAATAACACGAAAAAAATAAACTCCTGGAGCAAGTTTTGAAGTATCAAACGAAACAGAATTATCACCTGCTTCTGCCGGTATGAAATTTTTCTTTACAATAATTCCAATTTCGTTAAAGAAAATAAATTGCAAAGATTTTTTTACAGGAGAAATGAGATGTATCATCAAATTGCTATTTGAAATTTGCGGCATTAATGAAACAATGTTAAAATTGGAAACACTATTATTAAGAGCAATAATTTTACTGTAATGCTCTTCTCCGGTTTTCTCAACAAGCTTAATGCGATAATAAATTATTCCATTGATTGAGCCATTGTCAGTGATCTGATAACTTCGTTCATTTTCTTTTCCCGGAATTTTTTCGAGCGATTTAAAAACGCTTGCGTCAGTTGAAGATTGAACTTCAAAATAAGCAACATCATTTGCAAAATCAATTTGCCAATTGAGCGATGCACTGTTATTATTTAGTTTGGAAACGGTAAAAGAAATAAATGTTACTGCTAAAGGATTTTGTGCACCTGTACTACTTGCAAGCGCAAAGTTTCTTGCCGAAGAATTAAATGTATTTACTGTTGTACTGACAACTGAACCTGATGCGCCGGCGCTTCCGGTTGTTGAAATATTTCCATCATCAATCTATGTTCCACTGACTAATTGTGCAGCGCGAAGTGTGGCAATGTCCGTTACGCCACTCGTTGCAACATCGGGAAAAGATAATTCTACATTGGCTGATGCTGCAGGCGAGACATCCGCACCAACATTCCAATAATAATTTGTACCCACATGGTCAATTCCTGAAGCATAATTTGTACTAAGATCGCGTGGACTACTTTTTAGTAATTCAACATTAAAATTTCCTGTCGCATTTTTTAATTCAAGCCAATACATTTTTCCATTCTTGCCAACTGGAAATAAAAAATTTGAAGAAGATGATAATCCCTCTTTTCTAAGCGGACCATCAATATAACTTGTGTTGGCAGTTGTGCTGTCAGCAGAAATTGTAGCCCCAGTTTGCAACGTGAGGAGATTGGTTGACGACGTAGTTATATTTCCATTCAGTAATTCGAGTTTATAGGGTAAAAATAATGGCGATGATAAAATAGCGCCAGCACTGTTATTTATTCAAAACGAAACACTATTCGTTATTGTTCCCTGCATTGAAACAGTTTGTTGAGCAGTTCCATCTAATTCTATAACTGGTAATCCTGTATTTGTTTCAGTAATTACTCCGCTTGTTTGCGTGATGTTGCCGTTGATTTTTACAATGCTGTTATCACCAGCTCCGATCGAAATATTAAATGTTCCGCCATTTTGAATATAATTTCCGTTGATAATAATATTCCCGTTGACTGAAGCCCAGATCCACATTCATTGTTGCTCCGCTGTTTATTTGCAGATCAACATTAATAGTGAGGGGGGATTGCTCCCGGTTCCTGTATACACTTTTGTTCCACCCGCTGCAGTTGCGCTAAAAATAAGTGTTCCATATTTTCTTATTGCTGATTGAAGCGGTATAACCTGCTGCGGCCGGAACATCATACTCAAAAATTCCATTTTCAGTTCCTCATACGGCTGAAAGTTGCGATACAATACTTACGTTTGCCTGTACATTATTGTGCACATATCTCCCTCCATTGTTGATCCGGAAAGTATTTGTTATTGCAAGTCCGACTCCGCCACTGACAACTCCCGTCGAATTCATCAATAATGCTCCGCTGTTTAATATAAGCGCATCTCCTGAACCAGTTACATTCAAACCAGGGTTTGTGCTGTGTTTGAAACTGGAATAGTTAATTGTATTGTATTTCCACTTGTTGGAGTTATCGTAAGGCTATTAACAGAAACTGTTGCTAACGGAAGAGCATTTCCCAATCAGTTATTTGGTGAAGACCATAGTTCGTCACTGGCAAGCCCTGTCCATGTTTTAGTTACAGCAAAACAATTTTGTAAAAAAATAAAAAAAGAAAAGAAGAAAGAATTTTTTTTTCCGGCAACGGCAAATAGCCACTGCATTAAGGAGTGTTTTTTTATATACAAGGTTTTGGTAGTTAGAAATTATTTTCGGTAGGGTGGAGGATAAAAGAAAGGTAGGAATATTTTAAATAAAATATTTTTTTAGATTAGATAAAGAAATAATATCTCTAATAT
>DATHPY010000657.1:0-5832 GCA_035483315.1 Puia sp.
ATACCATTTTCTGTAAGATTAAGAATTATACGTGCGCCAATCGCCGAACGGTTTGATGTTGTACCTTGCAATAAAATACTGATCCAGTTATTGCCACCTTGTCCGGGGTTTATGTACAAAGAATTAAAATAAGTATCGCCAGCAAACACGCCGCCCACATCAATAAAAATATCCTGGTCGCCATCATTATCTAAATCTGCAAATGCAACACCATGCCCTTTTTGCAAATTGCCAACTCTTGCTGAATTCGTAACATCTGCAAAGCGTTGTCCATTTACGTTTTTAAATAATTTATTTGGAATAAGAGATTTGTAATCCGGATTACCTGTACCCAAATACATATCCAGCCAACCATCATTATCCATATCTCCAAAATTGGAACCCATTGCAAATACCGGTTTATCTAACCCGGTTTTTTTTGAAACGTTGATAAAAGTTCCGTCGTGATTATTTCTGTACAAATACATTTTACTCACATTATCCAAAGGTTTGTTAAGCGCCTCCGCAGCTACATTGGCAGCTAATGATCCGTCGAATTTATATCCACAAATAAAAATATCCGGCCAGCCATCATTATCATAATCCCAAAACCATGTGGGAAAAGTGTGCGTTGTATCCTTATCCAAACCTGCTTCATGTGTAGCATTTTCAAACTGCGGGATTTTTGATTTTACTCCTTTATTTTTTAATAATATTTTTTGTCCTTCGAGAGTTGATATAAAAATATCCGGCCAACCATCATTATTATAATCAGCGGAAGTAACTCCTTTTTCAAAGGCAAATGTTTCGCATCCGGCTTCTTTGGCAACGTTGGTAAAAGTTCCGTCGTGATTATTAATAAATAATTCTGAAGGATGCGGATGTTGCGGAGATGTTGTTTCATTACCGATAAATAAATCAACCCAGCCATCATTATTAAAATCTGCCCACGTTGCAGCTTGTGTTGGATGAAAAGAAAGAATTCCACTTTCAATAGTAACATCAGTAAAAGTTCCATCGCCATTATTTCTTAATAAAGTACTTGGCTGTTTTCCAAATTCTCCCAGCCATGCACCGCGTAAAACAAGAATGTCCGTATAACCATCATTGTTATAATCAGCCTGAATAAGATTTAGTCCGCCTTTTATTTCACTTAATCCTGATTGTTTTGAAATGTCTGTAAAAGTTCCATCGCCGTTATTTTTAAAATAATGCATCGCATCTTCCAGCGCCCAACTTGATGTAATGATATCAAGATATCCATCGTTATTAAAATCATCAATGATAACGCCGCCTGCCATATTTCGAGACGGAGCTAATTGCAGGTCACCTGCCATATCTACAAAAGGATTTACTTTAAATTGACAAGTGTCAGTATCAAGTCCTGGTATTAACCATGCAGCAGGCACTTTGGAAGGATACTCCCCAATTGTCATGTATGCAATATTGATCAACCATCTTGATTCGAGGTCATCATGATTTTTTTCCAGGATGGTTTTATAAATTTCAATACTGTTTTGCGAAGCATAAGGATCGGTATAAATTCCAGAACCTTTAATTGGGAAAATACATGATTCCATGGAATGATTAGCGATACAATTATTTCTTTCGCCCAATCTTAAATAAGAAAGCGCAAGATATTTTGCAATATTAACAGAAAGCTGGTCGCTGTCTGTTTTCATTCTCTCGTGCATAGGTTTGAGTATTTCTATAGCGTCTTTTTCTCTCCCTAATTTTAAAAGTGTGACTGCTTTAAAATATCGCGCAACAATTATTTTATGTGCATCACCAAAAGAAGTTCTTAGTACAGAATCATAAAAAGCAAGTTGCGCATCGGCGCAAAAAATATTGTCTTTATCATAGATTGATTTTAATCCTTGTTTATAAAGCTGCACCATTTTTTCTTTGGCAGAAATCTTTTTCCTGTATTGATAAAACATCACACCTAAAACAAGTAAAACAAAAAGGGATGTTATTATCCATAGAAATTTTGACTTCATAATAATGTTATGAGTTTTATTTAAAAAGATTGATTGGTGTTTTTTAGATTATTTCTCCTTCAATATCGTAATCGTAGGCTTTTGTAATTTTTACATTTACAAATTCGCCGATTGGTAATTTTTTTTCAGAGTGAATAATAACTTCATTATCCACTTCCACTGAATCAAATTCTGTTCTTCCCAAATAACGACCGGATTCTTTTTTATCAATTATGGTTTTGAAAGTTTTTTCGATTTTCTCCTGGTTCTTTTCATAGGAAATTCCCTGCTGAACTTCCATAATTTCTTCTGCGCGTTTTTGTTTTTCTTCAGCAGTAATATCATCAATCAATTCGTACCCACTTGTTCCTTCCTCATGTGAATACGTAAAAATTCCAACTCTGTCAAAGCGATGTTGCGTTAAAAAATCTTTTAGCTCATCAACATCATTTCGCTTCTCTCCCGGAAAACCTGCGATCAATGTTGTTCGCAAACAAATGCCCGGAACTTTTTCACGAATCGCGGCGATCAGTTCATTCATTTCTGATTTCGTGATTTGTCTCCGCATTACTTTCAACATATTATCGCTTGCATGCTGCAAAGGCATGTCGAGATAATTGCAAATATTTTCACGTTCTTTCATCACATCTAAAATTTCCAACGGAAATTTTGATGGATACGCATAATGCAAACGTATCCACTCCAATCCTTTTATATCGCTGAGATGTTTTAACAGATCAGGCAGCATTCTTTTTTTGTAAATATCCAATCCGTAATAAGTAAGCTCCTGCGCAATGAGCATAACTTCTTTCACACCCATTCTTACTAACTGTTCTGTTTCTTTCACTAATTCTTCTATCGGTTTGCTCACATGATTTCCACGCATTAACGGAATTGCACAAAACGCACATGTGCGGTTGCAGCCTTCGGAAATTTTTAAATATGCATAATGTTTTGGAGTTGCTAATAATCTTTCGCCGAGTAATTCTGATCTGTAATCGGCTTCAAATTGTTTCAGCATCAACGGTAATTCCATTGTGCCAAACCATGCGTCCACTTCAGGAATTTCTTTTTCCAAATCATCGCGGTATCGCTGGCTCAGGCAACCAGTCACATAAACTTTATCAAGCTTGCCTTTCTTTTTTAATTCAATTTGCTGAATGATTGTATTGACAGATTCTTCTTTCGCTTTATCAATAAATCCGCAGGTATTAATCACAACAATATTGTGATCATTTTTTTTATTTTCATGCACAACATCAATATCATTTGCATGCAATTGACCGCTCAGCACTTCACTGTCAACCATATTTTTACTACAGCCAAGCGTGATGATATTTACTTTATCTTTTTTTAATGATCTTGATTTCATAAATGAGTTTGCAAAGGTAAGCAAGAAGTGACAAGGAACAAGATTCAAGGAACAAGAAAGCCCCTGCGAATTTAAACTTTGTCGCTTCATTCTTTTTTCTTGATTCTTTTTCAGATACCAGCTTCGGTTTTTTATAGCATCATCGTTGCAAATCCTGTTTTGTTATTTTTTTCTCTTTTTGGTAAAAAGAAAAAAATAACCAATCCGTTCATTTTTTGTGCTACTATTGAGCTGTGGGCTTAATTTCGGTCAGGCATTAATGTTAGTTATATTCAGTTGTTATTGATCGCCGACTAAGAATCGAAAAAATAATAGCATTTAAAATAGTGTCAGATGAAAACACCTGATACGGCGGAATATCTGTCATAAGGTAATAAGGTGATAACCGTTTTTTTAAAATTTTCTACTAAGGTTTAAGAAAGTCTCTGCGAATTTAAACCTTCTGCCTTGACTCTTGTGCCTTGATTCTTGATCCTTGATTCTTATTTCGTTTGTTAATGACCTTGTTTCCTGCGATTTTCAATGTATTTCTAATACTAATGTTTGCAATTAAACGTTCATTGTCTAATCACAATATCCTTAAACCATGACTACACAAATACCTGAATTTCATTCTCATCCGGCACATTTATTTTCGGCTCCATCAACGTTTGTTAATAAGTTTCGTATTCTCTAAACAATGACCAACCTTAAATTGCCGTAGAATGAAGACTTTTTACCTCACCACACTGCTTTACTTCTTATTAATAATTAAAGCTTTTCCGCAAACTTTTCCGAGACCTGTCTGGTTTAAAAATGGAAATTTTATTGGCAATAAAAATTTGCAAACCGGTAAGCTGACGAAAGATATTTTTAAGAATGTTCATTACAACAAAAATTATTACGCACTTATTCAGTTTGATAAAATTCCAGGCGCGGATGAAAAAAAAGAACTTGCCAATCGTGGTGTTGTTTTGTTTGATTACATTCCACAGAATGCTTACATGGCGGAGATACAGGATAATTTTTCTTTCCCTGAATTAAAAAAATACAATGTTAGCGGCGCATACCCGGTTGATAAAAAATATAAAATTTCCGCGAGATTATTATCTAACCTCAATGCACAACATACAATTTCCGGAAATGTAATTGCAGTTAGTTTTTACGGTTCCGCAACAAAGCAGGATGTAATAAAAGAACTGACGCGACAAGGAGCGCAAATTCTTCAAACAAAAATTCAACCCAAACATGTAGTATTTATCAATGCTTCATTGACGGTTATTCAAAAAATCGCTTTGCTTCCTTTTGTAACTTATGTAAGCGATCAGCAATTAAAGGATATTCCGCTCAACTATAATAATCATGCAGCTTACAGCATTGATGCACTCAACACAACTGCTGGCAGAAATTTACGCGGAACAAATGTTACCGTTGGTATTGGCGATGATGCTGATCCCTCCACTCACATTGATTTTACAGGCAGATTAATTTTGCGCACTCCCGCTTCGCCGAACGATCATGGAACTCACACAACAGGTACAGCAGCAGGCGGAGGAATTCTCAATCCGATGTACGCAGGAATGGCGCCCATGGCTACAATTGTGAGTCAGTACTTCAGTGATATTTTAGTGAACGCGCCAGTTTATATCAACGATTTTGGAATGGTGCTCACTAATAACTCTTATTACGCAGGACTAAATGGATGCCCTGGCGAAGGTGAATATGATCCGTTAAGTAATTATGTTGATGACGAGTTGGATCAATACAATTCAATGCTGCATGTTTTTGCATCGGGCAATGATGGCGGCTCAAATTGCACACCATATAGCGGATCATTCGCCACAATTAAATCGGGCTTTCAATGCGGAAAAAATATTTTGGATGTTGGCGCAGATGATAATATGAGTCACGTTGTAGCTGGTTTCTCCAGTTGCGGTCCAGTTAATGATGGAAGATTAAAACCAGAAATTGTTGCAGGTGGCGTAAATGTTATGTCAACATTTCCCTACAACAGTTACTGGACAGATAATGGAACAAGCATGGCAGCTCCTACAGTTACAGGAACGCTGGCATTGCTTTATCAGCGATACAGGCAATTGAATAGTGGTGCAAACCCCTCGGGCGCATTAATAAAAGCAATAGTTTGTAACAGCGCCGATGATGAAGGTAATCCCGGACCGGATTTTCAATATGGATTTGGAAAATTAAATGCAAGAACTGCTGTTGAAGCAATTGAGAACAATCATTATTTCACAGGAGCAATAAATAATTCCGGTACTGCAAATTTTACAATTCCCGGTGTTCCTGCGGGCGCGTATCAAATAAAAATAATGTTGTATTGGTCGGATCCTGCAGCTGCTCCATACACCACAAGTTCGTTAGTAAATAATCTTGACCTGACAGTAACATCACCGGATGCAATTCTTCATCACCCATTAATATTAAATTCCGATCCATTGGCGGTAAATAATAACGCTGTGGAAGGAATTGATTCGATAAATAATGTTGAGCAGGTTGTAATAA
>DATHPY010000658.1:0-6837 GCA_035483315.1 Puia sp.
TTATTAATTTAAAATGACCAGGAAAGAACGTTATGAATTTGTACTGAATTATTTTCAGCAACACAATCCCGACGCAGAAACAGAATTGTTGTACGACAGCCCTTTTCAATTATTGGTCTCCGTTATACTATCTGCACAATGCACAGATAAGCGTGTTAATATGACGACGCCTGCGATCTTCCAAAAATATCCCGACGTTGAAAGTCTTTCTCATGCAAGTTTTGACGACCTGTTCTCATTAATAAAAAGCATTTCTTACCCGAATAATAAAACCAAACATCTCATCGGCATGGCCAAAATGGTAGTGGAAAAATTCAATGGAAATATTCCACTCACTGTAGATGAACTGATGCAATTACCCGGCGTTGGAAGAAAAACCGCGAACGTCATTACCTCGGTAATTGATGAGCAACCGAACATGGCTGTTGATACGCATGTTTTTCGTGTGGCTGCACGAATCGGTTTAACCATTAATGCAAAAACGCCGTTCGCTGCAGAAAAGCAATTAATTCAAAATATTCCCACGGAACAAATTCATAAAGCGCATCACTGGATAATTTTACACGGACGTTATATCTGCGTTGCTAGAAATCCAAAATGCGGAATTTGCGGATTAAAACCGGCGTGTAAATATTATAAGAAGTTAGTGGCAAGTGGGAAAGTAGAAGGAGAAAGTAAAAATTAAAAACTAAACCTGAAAATCAAGAATGCCTTTTTAGTTTTTAGACTTTTGATTTTAGTTTTTCTTTTTTAAACCGGCATCAGTTTTCATAGCATCGTCCTTGCGTCGCAATCCGTTCATCGGTAGTGCTACTATTGAGCTTTGGTCTTAGCCACAAAGAGCCGCAGAGTATTGAGAGAACCACGGAGGGGCTCTGTGAACTTCTTCACCTCTGCGTTCCTCTGTGGCAAAATTTTAATTTATCATAATCATCATAACAGATCTGCGTTCTATCTTTTTAAAAAATTCTTCGCGCCTTTGCGCCTTTGCGGGATAACTTTGTGCGGCATGTATTATCTCAAACAATATAAAAGTTTTGTCAACAGCTATTATCTCGCCGAAGGAATTAGAATAACCATCGGCATTGCATTGCCCGCAATTGTGCTGAGTTATTTTAATAACCTTTCCACAGGCATTATGGTTTCCATTGGCGCAATGTGTGTAAGCATTCCCGATAATGCCGGACCAATAAATCATCGTCGCAATGCCATGCTTATTTGCGACGCGCTCATTTTTATAGCCGCTGTGTGTACAGGTTTTGCAACATCATATCCAGTAATACTTGGCCCAATGCTTTTTACTTTTTGCTTTTTGTTCGCGATGATCGGTGTTTATGGAACAAGAGCATCTTCCATCGGCCTCGCTGCTTTATTTGTAATGGTGTTGAATATTGATCGCCCGCAACATGGATGGAATATTATTATTAATGCAGCGTATGTTCTTGCCGGCGGAATTTGGTACACGCTATTAAGTTTATCACTATACAGTTTTCGTCCGTATAAATTAGCTCAACAGGCACTCGGAGAATGTATTCAATCAACAGCAGATTATTTACGGCTTCGAGCTTCTTTCTATTCAAAAGGAAATGATACTGATAGGATTTATGATGATCTTCTTGATGCACAAAGTAAAGTGCATGAAAAACAAAACCTTGTGCGCGAATTATTATTCAGAAGCAGAGATATAATCAAAGAATCAACGGACACGGGAAGAGTGATGGTTATGATCTTCCTCGACATTGTTGATCTTTTTGAAAGAGTCATCACTTCTCACCAGAATTATAAAACGCTTCACCATTTTTTTGATGAGACTGATATCATGGAAAAATTTAAAGAAACAATTTTATTCTTATCAAATGAATTGGATGAAATCGGAATAGCTGTTAAAAGCGAAGAAGTTGTCAGACCAAACACGGAATTAAATAATCGAATTAAAAATTTAAAAGAATACTTTGAAAAGTTGCGTGACGAAAACAGGAACGCAGAAAATGTTGAAGGCTTTATCAGCTTGCGGCATATTCTTGAAAACATCGAAGATATCGGCGACCGCATTTACACCTTACAGAATTATACAACGTACGAAAAAAAGCTAACTAAAAATTTTGATCCTTCAATCGAACATGAACAATTCGTCGCTCATGAAGACATCGAACCAAAATTATTGTTCAGCAATTTTTCATTGCAATCAAATACATTCAGGCATGCGCTTCGTTTGAGTATTGCAACGATCACGGGTTATATCATTTCAAAATTTCTTCCGTTCAGTCATAGTTATTGGATATTGCTGACCATCATTGTAATTCTAAAACCAGCTTACAGTCTTACAAAAAAAAGAAATTACAACAGACTTATCGGAACAATTGTTGGTGCGCTGTTTGGCTTCGCGATATTATTCTTCATAAAAGATAAAACTACTGTTTTTGTAATAATGGTTTTGCTGATGATAGGGGCTTACAGTTTCATGCGTACCAATTATCTTGTTTTTGTTTCGTTGATGACACCATATATTTTGTTGCTGTTTCATTTACTTAATGCAAATAATTTTAAAGTGGTGGTAACGGACAGAATCATTGATACAGCGATCGGTTCAGCAATAGCATTTATTGCAAATATTTTTTTACTGCCGGTTTGGGAGCATGAACAGGTTACCGATTACATGATCAAAATGACCGAAGACAACCTGCAATATTTTTTGAATGTCGCATCTGTCTTCACCCCTTTAGGGGATGGGGGTATAATTTCAATTAATCAATATAAACTCTCGCGCAAAAACGCTTTTGTTTCACTGGCAAATTTATCAGATGCATTGAACCGTATGTTATCTGAGCCAAAAAATAAACAAAAAAATATTCGGGAGGTTCATCAATTTGTTGTGGCTAATCACGTGTTAACTTCCAGCATTGCAACATTATCATTATACACACAACAAAAGCAAACCCAATCGAACGATGATATTTTTTCGCCAGTTTCTAATATTATTGAAAACAAATTAAACGATGCAAAGAAAAAATTGCAACATCAAACCAAAAAAGAAAATACAAATAACAAAATTGCGTTACGCACATTAAATGATAAACTGAACGATCTGCTTCAACAAAGAAAAAAAGAATTAGAAAACGGCATTACAGAAAGTGAAACGAAAAAAGATCTGGCAGCATTTAAACCAATTGCCGACCAATTAAATTTTATTAATAAAGCAGCTTCTGATATTGAAAAGTTGAGTGATGCTTTTCGGAGAAATGAATAAGTAATTATTTTGCCTGGATAGAACGCAGATTAGTTAAGATCATTTATGATAGACGCTGATTGATCATAATCATCATAACTAATCTGTGTTCCATTTTTTAAAAAACCTTTATGAACGCTGCGAGAAAATTTTACAATCCCGACTTCAACTCCAGTAAAAATTCTTTCACCTGTTGCAATTTGCGGATGGTTGCAAATTTTTCTTGTGCGTTTTTGCTTTTCTTCAAAAAATCTTTTGCTCCTTCAATGGTGTATTTGCGCTGACGCAATAAATGATAAATAAGATGTAGATTTTTTATATCAACTGGTCTGAAGTAACGGTCGCCTTTTCTATTTTTTCGCGGCTGGATAATATCAAATTCATTTTCCCAGAAACGCAATAAGGAATGATTCACACGAAACATTTCCGCAACTTCTCCCATCGAATAATATTGTTTTTGAAACAACACATCATCTTCGGGGATCTCGATCAGATCGGCTTCTGCTTCAACCTGCTTAATTGATTTTCTTCCGCGGGTTGATTTTACTTTTTTATTTTTTTCCACAACCTTACGAGGTTCTGCTTTTGGCATTTCCTCAACAGGCGCAGCATTTTGCTTGAGCGCTTTTATACGAACGCCAACATTAACAGGCTGTTCTTCGCGAGCAGCATTTACTTGTTGTTTCTCAGCGATTTCTTCCTCAGTGAATGAGAGGCTTATTTGATTGAGTGGTTCCATAATAAATAGAGTATGCAAATATTATTCCGATTAATAAAGATAGGAAAGAATCAAGGAACAAGAATCAAGAATTGAGATACAAGGAACGAGGCACTAGATTCAAGGAACAAGTTTTGAGAATTAAGAAAAACTTTTCTGATAGCAACGACTTGTACCTTGATTCTTGTGCCTTGCATCTTACGTTAGTCAAAACTTTGATTACTCGACGACGCAAGTTTCAACAACCTGTCATATTGCTCGGGAGTAATATCATTATAAAAATAATAAACCGGATCAACAGGATCGCCGTTGCGATGAACTTCATAATGACAATGCGGTCCGGTACTTTTTCCCGTACTTCCAACATAGCCAATAATTTCGCCGCGTTTTACTTTTTGTCCCACGCGCGTCTTCACCCGAAACATGTGACCATACAGCGTTTCATAACCGTAGCCATGATTGATGACAACATGATTGCCATAACCATTGCCGGTGTTTCCGGCAGTGACAACCGTTCCGTTTGCGGTTGCATAAATGGGCGTTCCCTGCGGCGCAGCAAAATCAAGTCCCGCGTGAAATTTAGTGGTTTTATAAACCGGGTCAATGCGATAACCAAAACCCGACGCAATACGACTGAGATCTTTATTACTCACCGGTTGTATAGCCGGAGTGCAAGCAAGTAATTGCTCTTTATTTTTTATAAAGCCGTCAATTTCGTTGTATGATTTTGTTTGATAAGCAGCGCGTGCCGAAATATTATTCAAAGAGTTTGCGATTGATGTTGCCAGGTTTTCCTGGTCCATGCCTTCTACCAGTTTAATTTCGTCCTGCTGATGCATGGCTTTTGCACGGGCGCTGTCAGGAATAGGATTGGCTTCAAAAATTTCGCGGTAAACATGATTATCTCTTTTTTCCAGTTCGCCCATCTGATCCTGTAATTTTTTCACTTTTTCATTCAGCACATAATAATTATCGTTCAATGCTTCATTTCTTTGCAATAATCTTTTTTCATTTACAGAAGGAAAATATTTGTAAGCAAGGGAGACCAAAATAATGGCGGTGACAAATGCAGCCGATAAAAAACCAAGCAAACGCAGCAGCTTCACGCGAAGCGGCGTTTCCAGTTTTTCATACCGGAGGGTATTGGCGTTATAAAAATATTTTATCTTTTTCATGCAAGCTTTTCTTCAAAGAGGCAGACAAACATTTAATGAACTTGGCTACCTTTGCAGCACTGAAAAAAGTACAGCATACAAATATAATTTTTTAGGTTGAATAATTCTGTAAAAACGGAACAACTGTTATGATGACAAGCACTGAGATACGGCAACAATTTTTGGATTTTTTTAAAAAGAAAGGACACGAGATCGTTCCTTCCGCGCCAATTGTGATAAAAAATGATCCCACGTTGATGTTCACCAATGCGGGAATGAATCAATTCAAAGATTATTTTTTAGGAAATAAAAAGCCGCCTTTTCCGCGTGTTGTTGATACGCAAAAATGTTTGCGTGTTAGCGGCAAACATAACGACCTGGAAGAAGTAGGTGTTGATTCTTATCACCACACCATGTTTGAAATGCTCGGCAACTGGAGTTTTGGTGATTATTTTAAAAAAGAAGCGATCGCATGGAGTTGGGAATTGCTGACTGAAGTGTATAAAATTGATAAGGATAAATTATACGTTACCGTTTTTGAAGGAGATACAAAAGAAGGTTTGCCAAAAGATGATGAAGCATATAACGAATGGAAAAAATGGATACCGGAAGACAGGATCTTGCCGGGAAATAAAAAAGATAATTTTTGGGAAATGGGCGACACCGGTCCATGTGGTCCGTGCACAGAAATTAATTATGATTACAGAAGTGATGAAGAAAGAAAAGCTGTTGATGGAAAGACGTTGGTAAATATGGATCATCCGGATGTGGTTGAAATCTGGAATAATGTATTCATTCAGTTCAATCGTTTAAAAGATGGAACGCTGGAACCGTTGCCGGCAAAGCATGTCGACACGGGAATGGGTCTTGAAAGATTAGTGCGCACTTTACAAAACAAACAAAGTAATTACGATACGGATGTATTTAGCGGAACGATAGAAACAATTGAAAAGATCACGAATAAAAAATATGACCGGAGTGGTAGTAAGGAAGCAGTTGCTTTCCGTGTGCTTTCCGATCATATTCGTGCAATTAGTTTTTGTATCGCAGATGGACAGCTTCCATCAAACACAGGCGCAGGTTATGTAATAAGAAGAATTTTAAGAAGAGCGGTGAGATATTATTATTCTTATCTCGATCACAAACAGTCGTTATTATTTCAACTCGTTTCAGTAATTGCAAAAGAATTTGAAAATGTTTTCCCTGAATTAAATAAGCAAAAAGATTTTGTTACTAAGGTTATTAAAGAAGAAGAAGAAAGCTTCTTGAGAACGTTGGAAAAAGGGTTGAAGCGAATAGCTGATTTCATTGAATTTCAAAATAGAGAAATAATTAATCGACTTCCTAATCGAAATCTTACAGATAAGAATTATGTACTTATTTTATCATCAATAACACAAATTTTCAGTAAGAAAAAAACACCATCACAATATCAACAATTAATAAATTGGGGCAACACTGAGGAAGAAATTGAAAATGAAATAGATTATGTAAAAAGTAATCGTTGGTTTACTGGAAGTATGGTTTTTGAGTTATATGATACTTATGGTTTTCCATATGATCTGACTAGATTGATTGCAGTTGAAAATGATTTAGCGATTGATGAAATTGGCTTCGAAGCAGAACTTCAAAAACAAAAATCCCGCTCACGCGCAGCAGCAGAAATAGATACTGAAGACTGGATAACATTAATTGAAAATCCAATAAACGAATTTGTAGGTTATGATTCTCTCGAAGTA
>DATHPY010000659.1:0-3687 GCA_035483315.1 Puia sp.
AAAAACTCATATTCAGCTTAGTTCGCAACCAGCCAATAATAAAGGATGTTACTGGGGTTGATTACGCTGCTGCCACTATTTTTTGCAGCTTGCAGCCTACTGTTACTAACAGTAAAGTATACCCGAAAATAAAGCGCTCAATAGAATTGTTGCTGTGCAAGAGTGCGACACAACAATGCTTAATAGCATTACAAAACCCCGGTGCATAATTGTATTCTATCGCACGATAATTGCATGCGTTACTTATTACCTGAATATCGCTAACTTTATTTCGCAACTGCTTCACTCAATTTAATTGCTCTAAATATGAAAATGTCTGTAATTATTTTTTTTGTCTTCATCACAGTTTATATTCCATCATGTAATCAATCGCATTCTGCCAATGAAGAAACAGAAATAAATGATACATCGCTCGCTGCGTTTATCAGCCAGGTAAAAGCAGTGGATAATCATGCTCATGCAAATACAATTGACTCTGTTGACAAAGGCTCGGATGCATTGCCGCTTGATGGACTTGGTAATATCGAACTTCCTGTAAGAGTAAGACCTGGAAGTAAAACATGGGTTGATGTAGCAAAAGCAATTTATGGATTTACCGGAACTGAATTGGATGAAAATGCAATGAAAAAATTGATGGATACCGAGCGGAATATTATGAAACAAAAAGCAGAAAATTTTCCTGCGTGGGCGTTAGACCAGGCTGGCATTGAAGTGATGTTTGCAAACCGGATAACGATGGGCGCCGGACTTTCTCCTTCGAGATTTCGTTGGGTTAGTTATGATGATGCACTTTTATTTCCGATCTCTAATAAAGCAGAAGCTTCGGTTACTCCTGACCGTGAGAAGCTTTTTCCGCTTGAAGAAGATCTCTTAAAAAAATATCTTGCAGACCTTAGTATTTCCAAACTGCCTGCAACGCTTGATGAATATTTAAAGAAGATAGTAACCGCTACTTTGGAAGCGCAGAAAAAAGGCGGATGCATGGCAGTAAAATTTGAAGCTGCATATCTCCGTTCACTTGATTTTGAAAAAGTGGAAATGAGATCCGCAAGCGAAGTATATGCGCATTATATAAATGGCGGAGAACCATCACACGAAAAATATAAATTGCTCCAGGATTTTATCTTTTATTATATAGCGCGTGAAGCCGGGCGATTGGGAATGGCGGTTCATATTCATTCTTACCCGGGCGCGGGAAATTATTTTGTAGCAGCAGGTTGTGATCCACTTCTTTTGGAATCTGTATTCAACGATCCGGATTTGCGCAATACAAAATTTGTTATCATCCATGGCGGCGGCACATTTTCAAAACATACCAGCGCGATGTTATGGAAACCTAACGTATATGCAGATATTTCTTTGCTCACACAACTTTGGCCGCCCGATCAATTGGCGATTGTATTAAGAGATTGGCTTTCGCAATTTCCGGAAAAAATTCTTTTTGGCACTGATGCCGTTTCATTCGGTCGGGGTCTTGGTTGGGAAATGAGTGCATGGATCGCATCCACTACCGGAAGACAAGCGCTAACAATTGCACTTTCAGGAATGGTGAAAAGTAATGAGATCACTGTTAGTCGCGCAAAAGAAATCGCGACGATGGTGTTGCGCGGAAATGCAAATAATCTTTATCATTTGGGACTTAAATAAAAAGTCATTACATAAATATCAATTCAAAACAATAACTTAGTTCGGCTGTTTTATTCTCAATAATAAATTCTTTCATTATGATCCAAAAGCTGAACTGGGAATCAGTTCCAACTGAAGAAGTAAATCCTTGCATGCATCGCAAAATTGTTTCCGGTGAAAAACTGATGATCGCCAAAATGAAATTTAAAGATGGTTTTGTTGTGCCGCTTCATCATCATGTTCATGAACAGGTAACGCAGTTAATTTCCGGGCAAATGCGTTTTTGGTTTGGAGAAAATAAAGAGCAAACAATGGATCTTTATCCGGGAGATGTGATTGTAATTCCATCAAACCTCCCGCACGAAGCGTTGATGATCGGCGAAGTGGAAGAAATAGATACATGGGCGCCGCCACGCCAGGATTGGTTAAATAAAACTGATGATTACTTAAGGAAATAATTTATGGACTTAGGATTAAAAAATAAAGTTGCATTTGTTGCGGCATCCAGCCAGGGACTTGGAAAAAGCGTTGCGCTTGAACTGGCACAGGAAGGAGCCAGCGTGATTATTTGCGGGCGCAATAAAGAAAATCTTGAAACGACAAAACAGGAAATAGAAAATAAGACTAATCAAAAATTGCTGGCGCTTGCCGGCGATCTGTCTGTTTCTTCCGAGCGTGAGGAAATAATTAAAATGACTTTGCAGACTTATAAAAGGGTAGACATTCTCGTTACTAACAGTGGCGGGCCTCCCGCAGGAAAATTTGAAGAACATACACAACAAAATTGGAGTAATGCATACAATCAATTGCTGGCAAGTGTTGTCGGTTTAATAAATGGTTTTTTGCCGGGCATGAAACAACAACAGTGGGGAAGAATTATTTCCATTACTTCCATGGCGGCAAAACAACCCGTTAATAATCTTATTCTTTCTAACTCAGTTCGCGCTTCTGTTGCTGGTTTAATAAAAACGCTCTCCAATGAATTAGGCGCGTATAATATTACTGTTAATAATGTGATGCCCGGTTATACAGAAACAGATAGACTAAAAGAACTGATGGAAAACAATTCTTCTTTCGCATCTGCAAAAACAGAAGTGCCACTTGGACGTTTTGGAAAACCGGAAGAATTTGCTGCGGCAGTTGCATTTTTAGCAAGTGAACGTGCGAGCTATATTACAGGCGTTTCATTGGCAGTTGATGGTGGATGGATAAAAGGAATTTTTTAAAAAAGTGCGTCTAGAAAAAATCATTTTACTGTTAAAAAGTTATGAGCGTAAACAGTTTGTTTTTTATTTATCCTATCTTTTACGCTGATCAATGCAGAAATTAAATGCTTGAATTTTTACACGCAGAAAAAAAATACGACGGAAGAAAAATCATAAGCATATCTTCCCTGCAGTTACCTAAAGGAATATATTGGTTGCAGGGACAAAACGGTTCCGGCAAAACTACGCTCCTGCGAATGACCGCCGGTATCATTCCTTTTAGCGGAGATGTTATGGTTGATGGAACCAGTTTAAAAAAAGATACTACCATTTACAGAAGCAAAATAAGTTGGGCGGATGCTGAACCGGAATTTCCTGCATTTTTATCTGGAGAAGAATTAATTTCTTTTTATACTTATGTGCGCAAAGCTTCCGTGTTGGAGACAAAAAAAATAATTTCAATTTTACAAGCAGAACATTTTATTGATCAAAAGATTGGAACCTATTCCAGCGGCATGACAAAAAAAATTTCCATCCTGCTTGCATTTATGGGTCGCCCATCTTTTATTTTATTGGATGAACCATTAAGTACGCTGGATTCGGAATCGGCTCATTTGGTAATGAAAATGATTCATGATTTTCACGGGCAATTTGGAACAAGTTTTCTGTTAAGTTCTCATCATGATATGACTAAAGATTTTTTAGTCGCACCAAAAAAACTTTTGCTGATTGATCAAAATATCGTTTTATAAGAATGAGTTATTTGCAAAAAATATTATTCAAAACTTTGGTGAAACCTTTTTACAAACAAAACGCCGGTTTTTTTATTTTCATTATTATAGTAATGATTGGCGTG
>DATHPY010000660.1:0-4510 GCA_035483315.1 Puia sp.
TGGTACAAATGAGGACCTGGAAGAACTTGGAAAAAAATTAAAGTCATTTTGCGGAACTGGGGGATCGGCAAAAGTTGGCGAGATCATTATCCAGGGAGATCAGCGCGATAAAGTGTTACAGTGGCTTTTAAAAAACGATTATACTTCTTCGAAAAAAATTTGATTTGCTTTTTCATTTTTTAATTGGTCTCGACATTCTTATTGGATTGATTTCCGTAATTACTTTTGTTTTGTATGTACTTGCACGGGGAAAAGAAAACGAGCGATCAGAAAATCATTACCGATCTGTTCATTTTATCTCGCTGTTTATTTTTGTAGTTATTGGAGTGATCATTTTAATTATGCTTTCCGATATGAATCTTTGAAATTTTAGTCTGCTGCGAATAGTGAAACCATAGTTCAATTATATTACTATTGTACAAGTGTGCGACGCAAGGATGCTTAATAGAATTACCGATGCTGGCAACAAAAAAATTTACTTCGAATTATTTACCTGTAAAATTTGCTTTTCGTTTTTCGAGAAATGCAGTTGCGCCTTCTTTCACATCAGCGGTATCAAATAATTTTCCGAAAGCTTCAATTTCTTTTTGCAATCCATCTGTGTTTCCGTAAGCTGCGTAGTTGGTGAGCTCTATAACATGCGCAATTGCGAGCGGCGCTTTGCTCATTATGGTTTGCAGAATTTTTTTTGTATCAGGCAAAAGGTTTTCCTGAGTCGTAACATGGTTCACCAAACCCAAACGCAACGCTTCATTCGCATCAATCATATTTCCCGTCATCATCAGCTCCATCGCTTTTCCTTTTCCGATCAGCTGCGTTAGCCGCTGCGTTCCGCCATACCCGGGAACCAAACCGAGATTCACTTCCGGCTGACCGAATTTTGCATTATCACTTGCCAACCGAAAATGACAAGCCATCGCGAGTTCGCATCCGCCGCCGAGCGCAAAACCATTTACTGCTGCGACAATCGGCTTGCTGCAATTTTCAATTTTATTAAAGACATTTTGCTGTCCTTTTTGCGCAAGATCTTTCCCCGATCTGCCATTAAGAGAAATAAACTCGCTGATATCCGCGCCTGCAACAAAAGCTTTTGGTCCGCTGCCGGTGATGATCGCAGACTTTATTTCTGCATTATCATAAATCTCATTTATCACTTCGCTCAATTCATCGATCACGGTTTTATTAAGCGCGTTTAATTTATCCGGGCGATTAATAGTAATTGTAAAAATATTTTCAGAAAGTTCTGTAAGTAATGTTTGGTAAGACATGATCTAAAATTTATTTAAAAACCCCTGTGTTCTTTAACCCATTCTTTAATATAGTTTGCGATATCGGTTGTCGCAGCTCCGGGCGAAAACAATTTTCCAACGCCCATGGAATTCAATTCTTTCATGTCGTCTTCCGGAATAATTCCGCCGCCGGTTAACAACACATCATCCATTTTTTTTTCTTTCATCAACTGAATTATTTTCGGAAAAACCGTCATGTGCGCACCGCTTAAAATGCTTATGCCGATCGCATCCACATCTTCCTGTAACGCAGCGTTGACAACCATTTCAGCCGTTTGGCGCAAGCCCGTATAAATTACTTCCATGCCCGCATCACGCAGACAGGCCGCAATTATTTTCGCGCCGCGATCATGTCCGTCCAATCCAACTTTGGCAACTAAAACTCTTACCGGTCTTGTTAATTCTTTGCTCATGAAATTATTTAAAACAACCGAACGTTTTATAAAGTTAAAGCATAAAGAAGTTTTTAATAATGATACCGGTATTTGTTTTCATGGCATCATCGTTGCGTCGCAATCCGTTCATCGACAAACCAATGGTCATCTTCAGTCCGCAAGTGTATTTCTCTAAAAAATAAAAAGTTTTCCTTTCTCATGTCTCACGTCTGACATCTCACGCGTTGCCATTCACCATTGATAATTCACTACTTCACCATTTCACTTTCGCTTTGTCTTTTGCGAGTTTTTCAATCATCATCTTTTTAAATTCCTCGTTTCCTTTTTTTAATAAAATTATCAACGTTCCATTTTCTCTTGCATAATAATTGGTAACACTATCCTTTAATTCTGCCGAAACAAAATCTTTAATGAAAGGATGTTGCATTTCATTTTTATCATCTGTTACCAAAATAAGAATATCAAACTTTAATGAGTCGGGGATCCAATATAAAAAGCTTGCATTATCGCTATATGCTGCAGGCAAATTATATTTTCTGCCGAAATAATTTACTGCGCCGCCTTCGCCATAATTATCACAAAAAATAATTGTATTTTTTTTCTCATTACTATTGAGAGAATTATATGCTGTGGCTACTTTTTGTGTCATTTCTTCCCAGCCAAGCATGTCTGCAAAATCCTGGGGCAGCGGATGATTTTTCAAATCTTCCCATTTCAATAAACCTGTTTTTTGCAGATTTCTTTTTTCATAAAACGCAGCAAGTTTTGCCGGTTCAAAAAGTGGAAGCATTGCCGGAACAAATAAATATCCAAGAATTCCGATGATAAGAATAAATGCGTAACGCAAAATTTTGAAACGTTGTGCTGTTATTTTTTCCAAACGATAAGCGCCGAATGCAAATAAAATCGGATACACGCCTAACGAGTAATAACTTTTTCCACGACCGATCAATAATAATACAATCACAAAAAAATAAGACCAGGCAATAAAACGATATTGTTTTGCATTGCGCGAAAAACTCACAAAAAATAATCCGCCGATCCAAATAAATACGCATGATGCAAACATTAGAAGCTGGTCAATTAAAAAACCAACGGGGCTTGTATATTGCAATTGATTTTTTTGCAACTCGCTCATATGGTACACAACCGGGAAGTGACGAACATATTGCCAAATAAGATTTGGAAGAAAAACAATAAATGCCAACAACGCGGAATAGTAAAGATGCTTATTAGCAAAAATTTTTCTTTGCTTTGTCAATAATAATCCTGCTAAAGCACTTACAATAAAAAACGCAACGGAATATTTGCTAAGCATTCCTAATCCGGCGCTTATTCCAAAAATATAAAGCCACTTATTTTTTTCTGTTTGAGTATAACGGATAAGGCTGTACGCAATAGTCGTCCAAAAAAATATTTCCAAAAAGTTTGGTTGAAATAAATAATGAACACGTAGGTATGCGCCGAAAATAAATGGAAAAACCCCGAGCAAAAGAGCAAATGCTTTTCCGCCTAATGATTGAATGGTTTTTCCGACAATGATATATGTTAGCGCGCCAAATAAAGAAGGCCAAAATTTTATCCAGAACATGCTTCCGCCAAAAATATTTGTTAGCCATGCAAAAACACAAAGCAAAGGCGGCACTTCCATAAAACCCCATGCCATGTGACGCGCTTCAGCGAGATATAAAAATTCATCGCGGTGAGGTTCGTAAACAGAATTTTGCAGAAGAAAAGGAAGGATGAATTTAGCAAGGGCTAAAAAAATTATGAGCCTGTTACTATTTTTCATTAACAGTTGTTTGCAGAAAGATACAACGGAGTTTTCAAAAAACTTTGAAGTTTATGCTGATCCTAATAACTGAAGAGTATGTTTAATTCTGCCAATTGTTTCATTTTTCCCAAGTATAACAGCAATATCAAAAACGCCGGGACCAAATTTACCGCCAACAAGCATAATTCTAAATGGTAACAAAACATCACCGGGTTTAATTTCATTCGCTGCGGCAAGTTCTTTAAATTCTTTTTCCAGGTCATCGTGCTGCCATAAGTTCATTAATTCATACGCGCGGATCAGTTCAATAAAAAATAAATTTTTCTTTTCATCCCATTTTGGTTTGATCGGACTTGTATCAATATTTTCAGGAGCTTTAAAAAAGAAAGAAGACTGTTGTACAAAATCCGCGAGCAATGTGCAGCGATCTTTTACTAATTCTAAAACCTTAATGAATTTTGTTTCATCAGTAACAATAATTCCTTTTTCTAAAAAAAGTTTTCTTACTGTCAACTGCCAACTGCTAACTCCCAACTTTTTTATCCATTCATGATTAAACCATTTCGCTTTTTCATAATTAAATTTTGCGCCGGCTTTATGAACGCGATCCATCGAAAATTTTTCAATCAATTCCTGCAAAGAAAAAATTTCCTGCTCGGTTCCATCATTCCAACCTAATAAGGCGAGCATATTAATAAATGCTTCCGGAAGAAAACCAATTTCTTTAAACCCCGTTGTTTTTTCATTTGTTTTTGGATCTGTCCAATCCATGGCAAACACCGGAAAGCCAAGCCTATCGCCATCGCGCTTGCTTAATTTTCCATTGCCATCTGGTTTTAATATTAATGGAAGATGCGCCCACTGTGGCATATTTTCTAACCCAAATAAATATTGCCATAATAAAATATGCACCGGTGCACTTGGCAACCATTCTTCTCCTCGAAAAGCATGAGTTATCTTCATTAAATAATCATCTACCACAACTGCTAAATGATAAGTCGGCATTCCATCTGCTTTTAATAAAACCTTATCATCTACCTGCAACGTATCAA
>DATHPY010000661.1:0-2604 GCA_035483315.1 Puia sp.
ACGACAGGATCTGTTAATAAAGAAATTGAAAAGCTGGTAGATAAAAAGAAACTCCATGTCACGCAAGATAATAAACTGATGTTCGCAAATAAAATTTCTTCCTTAATAAAAAAAATCACTCACGAAAAAAGGTTGATCGATGTTTTAGATTTTATTCTTGATAAAAAGGTTGTTCCTTTTCAAACAATAAATTTTTTTCACGGAAGTAATCAACGCGCACATTCAGACAGTATTCACATGACGACTTATCCTTTGGGTTATCTTATCGCTGCATGGATCGCGTTGGAAGATACAAATATGGAAAACGGTCCGCTGTTTTATTATCCCGGAAGCCATCGTTTACCTTTTTTACTGAATAATGATTTTAATGAAGGAGAAACTGCGCTAACATTAGGAAAAAAAGATTACCCGGATTATGAAGATGCGATTGAGAAATTGATCATCAAAAACAATTTTGAAAAAAAAGTTTTTTTAGCAAAGAAAGGTGATGTGTTTATCTGGCACGCCAATCTTGTTCATGGGGGATCGCCCGTTTTGAATAATGAATTGACGAGAAAAAGCATGGTAATTCACTATTATGCAAATGATGTGATCAAGTATCATGAAATCAGCGAGCGTCCGTCATTGATGAACGACTAATAAACATAGAATTTCTTTTTCTATATTGCATCACATTTTAAAATAAGAAAATGAAATTGCTCGAAAATAAAATTGCTATTGTAACCGGCGCCAGTCGTGGTATTGGCGAAGCGATCGCTTTAAAACTTGCCGAACATGGAGCATCAGTTGCATTTACTTATGTAAGCAGTGATGAAAAAGCAAAAGCGCTGGAAGAAAAATTAAAAAATTTTGGTGTGAAAGCCAAAGCATATAAAAGCAATGCTGCTATTTTCTCTGAATGCGAAACTTTTGTGAATGATGTATTGAAAGAATTTGGAACAGTTGATGTATGTGTAAACAACGCCGGAATTTCAAAAGATAATTTATTATTACGCATGTCTCCCGAACAATGGGATGAAGTGATAAAAGTGAATCTTAACAGTGTTTTCAATATTACCAAACAGGTAATTCGCCCGATGATGAAAGCAAAAAAAGGTTCAATAATAAATATGAGCTCAATAGTTGGCGTTCGCGGAAACGCAGGACAGGCAAGCTATTCCGCTTCCAAAGCAGGCATAATTGGTTTTACAAAATCTATTGCACAGGAACTTGGAAGCAGAAATATTCGCTGTAACGCAATTGCTCCCGGTTTTATTGAAACAGATATGACCTATTATTTAAAGGATGGGGAAGCATCAAAAGCATTTCTTGAAAAAATCCCTTTGGGCAGATTTGGCAGCGCAGAAGAAATTGCAAATACCACTTTATTCCTCGCAAGCGATATGAGTTCGTACATTACGGGGCAAGTGATAAGCGCCTGCGGCGGATTAAATATATAACAGTGATCATTAACCGAACTTGCCTGCGGTAAGCAGGAATAAAAAATAACATGTTGTCATATAAAAAATTACTTTCGGATAATGTAGCGTGGGCAAAAAAAATGCTCACAGAAGACCCGGGATATTTTGAAAATCTTTCCCATTTACAATCTCCCGAATTTTTATGGATAGGTTGCAGTGATAGCCGCGTTCCTGCAAACCAGATCACCGGAACCCAGCCCGGCGAAATTTTTGTACATAGAAATATTGCCAATCTTGTCATTCATACTGATGTAAATCTTTTAAGCGTGCTCGAGTTTGCTGTAACACATCTTAAAGTAAAGCATGTTATTGTTTGCGGACATTATGGATGCGGCGGCATTAAAGCAGCAATGACAAATCATGATTACAAACAGGTATTGAACATGTGGCTGCGAAATATCAAAGATGTTTATAGTCTTTACAAAGAAGAATTAGAAACCATCGCCGATCCTGAAGAACGCGAAAACAGGCTAACTGAATTAAATGTAAAGGAACAGGTGATGCATCTTGCAAAAACTTCTATCATTCAACGTGCATGGAAACATGAGCATCGACCGCAACTTCATGGTTGGGTATATGGATTGAAAGATGGAATTATAAAACCGGTTTTTGAAATGAATGCAGATTCTTCCATTGATCCGCTGTATGAATATGACGATCTGTAACGCTGACTTTTTATAAAAATAAAAAGGCCTTGAAAAATTCAAGGCCATGGTAATTGCTACTCTGCTTAAACCACGAACTACCATTTTTATTTTGCGATCCAAATTTTTGTGCTGGTTAAATCGTTTGCGCCGCCGGTTGATGCTACTTTCCAATTGGCATTATTGTATAATTGCTCATCGCCCGGATATTGATAACGTTGAAGACTTCCATAATTAGAATTATATCCCGCAGGATTTGTAGTATCCATTGGTGTTAGTCCTCCGGTTCTACGCATTAATGTCCATGCTACCCAGGGTTGGCGAAACAGGTCAACCCATTCCTGCGCATAGATCAGTTGAGCTGCATTTGCTCCATTAAAAGCAACTTTAGGATTTGCCAACAAAGTGCTTATATCGCCGGCAGTTGGTAAAGCCGCGGGTTTATCAACGATCCATATCGGGCATTGAATCGCCATGGTTGACCAAAAAGTAACGGAGGC
>DATHPY010000662.1:0-2588 GCA_035483315.1 Puia sp.
GATAAACGACCGCACAATAAGTATATCGAGTTTTTTTATCAATGCGAAATTTTGTGAAATGATAAATAACTTTAGCAAATGAACGCAGCAAAAATACAGCTTTCGCCAGATGAATTATTATTAGTTCAAAACGGACAATGGATTTTAACAAAGAATGCGATCATCCAAAAAGTGTATCATCTTTTTGGATCGTTGGCTGAAGAAATGAAAAATATAACAGCTAAAAATAATTTGCCGGCAGAAGTTTTGCAAACGACACCTAAAATCTCAAAAGGCGAAAATTATAAAGGGCTTCCTTATGTAATGCTCGATCATCCGCGATTATTTACGAAAGAAAATGTTTTTGCTGTGCGAACATTTTTCTGGTGGGCAAATTATTTCAGCATCACACTTCATCTGAAAGGCGCGTATAAAGAAAAGTTTAGTGAAGCGATTCAAAAAAATATTTTCTTATTAAATGAGAATAATTTTTACCTGAGCATTACGGAAGATGAATGGCATCACGATATTGATGAGCGGAATTATATTTTGCTGAATGATCTGGATAACCATTTAAAGCAAAAATATTTTTTGCAATCACCTCTTCTGAAGATATCCGCAAAAATTAATTTAGATAAATGGAATGAATCTGAATCCAGATTACTGCATCTGTATAATGTAATATTAAAATGCCTGGAAAATTAACTTCCTATGCGGTGAAAGAGATCTTTAACCTGTGATCCCCAAAGCAAACTCTGATCTTTAATATCTTTTTTATCAGCAAAATCTTTTATGATCAGAATAGTTTGATTGGTTACTTCTGATTTTTCAATTCTGAATTCAAAAAATTCTTCCTTCGGTGCATTTGTCCAGTGAAAGCGGATAAATTTATCCAATTCTGTTTCCAAAACTTCAGCTTTATCTGTTGATCCATTCCATGAAAAACTGAAAACTTTATCGCGTTCATCAACTTTATCTGCAAACCATTCCTGCAAACCCGACGGACTACTTAAAAATTCATACAATATACCTGGGGAACATCTTACCGGATATTCTAACGTAAATAATTGTTTCTTGTTCATCTAATATTCAATTGAAATCTTTACCAAACCTGACATCATTTTATAATTAAAAATTAATACAATCAATATAAAATCATATTCGTTTTAAACAAATAAAAGTGAATCTTACTGCGCAATAATAAAGAAATATTTGAACGGTCAAAATTTTTTTATCCTTTTTACAGGAATATAACGTTGAATTTGAACTAATTAAAAGAGAATACTTTGACAACCAACCTCTTATAAAAAAATAAATTTGTGTAAAAGCTTTAAAAGCCTTATATTATTGGTTCCACAAGCGGGAAAGCCGCTAATTTGTAAAATCGAATAAGAAAATGACCGATTTTACGTTAAATGTTAATTCGTATTCTTTATGCATTATGGACATATTTTTAATGAACCCTTAAAAACTGCTTACCTATGAGTATGCGTCAACTCAAGATCACGAAAAGCATTACCAATCGTGAATCACAGAGTCTGGAAAAGTATCTTCAAGAGATAGGAAAAGTTGAATTGATAGGACCTGAAGAAGAAGTGAAACTTGCGGTGCGCATCAGGCAGGGCGATCAAAAAGCGCTCGAAAAACTTACCAAAGCAAATCTCCGTTTCGTTGTTTCTGTTGCCAAACAATATCAAAATCAAGGTCTTTCTCTTCCTGATTTAATTAATGAAGGAAATCTTGGGTTGATAAAAGCTGCGCAGCGTTTTGATGAAACCCGCGGCTTCAAATTTATTTCTTATGCTGTGTGGTGGATTCGTCAGAGCATTCTTCAATCATTGGCAGAACAATCAAGAATTGTTCGTCTTCCTTTAAATAAAGTTGGACTAACCAATCGTATTCAAAAAGCATATTCACAATTGGAACAGGAATTCGAGCGCGAACCTTCATCAGAAGAATTAGCCGAATTGCTCAATATAGATATTGAAGAAATTTCATCGTCTATTGGAATTACCGCGCGACATGTGAGCGTAGATACGCCTTTGTCTGAAGGAGAAGAAAGTACATTAATAGATGTGCTGGAAAATCCGAATGCTGAACGTGCGGAAAAGAATATTGAGTATGATCAATCATTGAAAGAGGAAATTGAAAGATCAATGAAAAGCCTTACTGAGCGCCAGAAAGAAGTGATTTGTTTTTTCTTTGGAATAGGAACAGATCATCCGATGAGTTTAGAAGATATTGGTCAAAGATTCAATCTTACCCGCGAACGCGTTCGCCAGATAAAAGATAAAGCAATTACCAAACTCAGAACCAATACTCGTTCGGAATCTTTAAAAACTTACTTAGGCGTTTAATAAAAACATCGTTTAAAAATTTACTCCGTTTTCATAACTTCGCAGCTTGTTTTTAAAGTGAATACGACATTAGTTATATTCACTTTTTTTTATCAATCGAAATGATCAAGAATTATGTTTGAAAATTTAACCGACCGGCTGGAGTCGGCATTTAAGCAGATAAAAGGTGAAGGAAGAATTACGGAGCTGAATATTGCCGCAACAGTAAAAGATATTCGCCGTGCGCTGATCGATGCTGACGTGAATTATAAA
>DATHPY010000663.1:0-3537 GCA_035483315.1 Puia sp.
GAGTTTGGGTCGTTTGTCCAATTGCATTACTCACTAAAAATAAACTTGCAACTAAAAATGCAATTGCGAGTATTCCGGATTTTTGTAAAAATGTTTTCATAAAAGAATTCTTATTAGTGGAGCCGTTCGTGTTTGTAGTACGGCTGATTAAAATGGCCTGGGGTGTTATATGTATAAGATCCTCAGAGGACAGAACTTTTTTTGTTCCATCAGCAGAAGATGATGAATTATAAATTGTGGAATGTAAATCCCGGATAATGCCATCTCTTTCTTCAAATGAAGCTGGCATGGAAAACTTATTTTCGAAACAATTGTTTGTTGACATTTTTCCGTTGGGTTTAGGAGAACTTGTTTTCATGGTCATTATCCGTTTTATTTCAGAATATGTTTCTATTGATTTTTGTTATTCTTTATTGAACTTGTTGTGATAAACATCCGTTACTATCCTTCACTCTTATCTGATAAGGAGTGTTTGGCTTTAAGCCGGGATATACAAATGGATTATTTGCGGATGATTGGAATGTTGCTCCGTTATCAACCGAATATAAATAGGGACCTGTACCGCCACTGGCCTGAATGGTAATGGTACCGTCATTGGCTCCAAAACAGGTTATATTGGTTGATCCGTTTACAGAAGATGAGGGGTTAGGGTTTATTGATACAATCGCATTACCTGTCATATTTTTTGTGCATCCACCTACTGAGTTGGTAGCAACAACAGTATAGGTGGTGGCTATAGTTTGATTCCCAAAAGTGATGGGGTTGCCTGTTCCTGGCACTGAAGAACCCACGGCAGTCGGACCATTAAATAATTGGTAGTTTATGCCCGTCTGTGAATTGCTTAATCCAATCGCAACTCCCGAACCGCCACTGCAATAACTCCCGCCTCCAGTAACCGCAAAAGCTGTCGGTGCGACACATGATCCAACAGTTACATTCAAAATACCCGTTGTAGTCGTTCCAAAAGTAGTGTTCTTGTTCGTCGCTGCCGATGCAGTGCCACCCCATGATCCCGCCAGTTCGCTCGTCCCGGCCAGCGTTAAGAAAGCTGAAGTAGAAACTGATCCATTGGGCAATAAAGCAATTGCTGTTCCGCTGATTGCAAGAGTGTTTGCTATTGTTGTTGACCCAGCAAAGGTTTTGTTTCCTGATCCACTTAAAGAAAGATTTCCATAGGAATCTGCAGTTACCGCCTGGTTGGTACCTCCGTAATTTACAGTGCTTGTTGCACCAAAGGTCTTTGTCCCGCCGCCAGAAACTGCGGCCATTGTTGATGCAAGGGTCATGGCAAAACCTCCATTATTAAATATGCCCGATTGTACACTAAGATTTCCAGATATATTAGTTGCCGTTTCGGTTCCTGCAAGTGTAGCACCTGTGCTGGTATTATTTACCTGAATATTACTAAAACTGTAGGTAGTATTCGGAATGGTTTGGGCAACGATTCCGTCAAAATTTACTGTTGAAGTGGCTGCAGTAAAAGTACCCGTTCCGTTTCCTAAAAATGTGCCCCCCGCATTTATAGTCGGCGTGCCAGTGCATGTAAGTGTTGCACTACCGGTTGCTCCTCCGCAATCTATATTTCCGCTAACGGTCAATGTTCCCCCCGTACCAATAGTTATTACATGCCTTTGGCCACCGCCCGAATTGGTATATAGAATACTACCGGCATTTAAAATTCCTGCTCCGATTGCCACCGTATTGGTAGTGGAAGTAGGTCGCGGAATGGTTAAGGCACCTGTGATATTTAACGTGATCCCCGTATTAATGTTTACGGTTGAATTGGTGGTTGCAGTTGAAAGAAAACTTAAGGACGCACAATTTGCAGTAACATCAACTGCGACCACAACGCCACTATTGATGGTGACGGCGTCAGTAAGCGTTGGTGTTGTCGCCGACCCAGCGACCCCATTTGCTGTTGACGCCCAAATAGAGCCACTCCAATTACCAGAGGTGACTGCAAACTTCTGAGCTGTTGCACTGATGGCAATAGCCAAAATGAAGAAAACCATCAATAACATTTTCTTCCAAATGGGTAATCCTGTTTTCATAAAACTCTTTTTTTCTGAACGGTAAATGAGTTGGGGTGTAAAAGCAAATGATGCGGCATTCTCAGCCACATCATTTTTTTGATCCGGAAAAATTTTATTTGTGTTGGTTGTGCAACAATAGACAGGTTGCAGCCCCACATTCAACACTCCTGTTCGCTCATCACGGTCATGTGTATGTGTGGATATCTTTTTTAATAAAGTAAAAAAGTTTTGCATAAAGACGGTTTTAACTTGTTGAATGGGGATTAAAATGGTTGTCGTGTATAACGAAACAAACCGGCGTGTGATGCCAGTTAAAAATTTTGTGATGAATACGAGTACTTGTGTAAAAATTTTCATAAGCCGAACGTTGATTTTGGTGAAAAAGAAAACGCATCCACATTTTGTGTTGCGGCACATCTGCTCAAATCCTGTTTGTAAATATTTTTTGAAATAAAAAAACTGGGAAGCATTTTTTGCAAAATGCTTTGGTCGCTATCGCTGGAATTATTTTTTGTTGATTGAAAATTTTCCGGAGAAAAAATAAAAATATTTTCCGATCTGCTGTCAGCAGGTGAATCAGAAAAGAAAAAGGATAATTCGTTTTTGATGCTGAATAAAAATATCATTACTCCCGTAAAGAAGACCGATACTATCGCGCAAAAAGTAATCATAGCAATTGTCATAGCCAGGATTTAATTTGTCTTAGAGTAAACTTGTTAATGGACGAATGGATTTGTGTGTGGCTTGGTTCGAAGGATATTCAGGAGCGGTAAGCGAAAAACGCTTTAGTCATTTGGACCGACAAAAATTTTCTGACACGCGATAATTTGCTCTCTTGATTTTTTTCAAATCAATTACGAACAACATTAAAATACTAATGCCAGATAAAATATCGGGAATGGTAATTCGAAAGGATGATGCCTTCTTTTTGTATTATTTTACGGGTAAGCTCAAACGAGAAAAAAGCAATTGTGAATTGGTTGTAAAGGATGAATTCGGATGCCAAAATAATAGTAATTTTTTATAAAGCAAATATTTTCATTGAATATTTTTATAATATTTTTTGCTTTTCTGTTTTTGTAAAAATATGTTTCAATGACACAACTCAATGACTTTCTTAATCATCAATTGCAATCAGAGCGGCATCAGCGACTTAGAAAAATTTACAAAAACAATCGTGGAATTTATTCTACAATTATTTGTTGATCACAAAATGATAATTGCCTGAACCAATTTCAGTCACAATATAATCTCCTTCTTTTTGAATTGCAACAACAGGCAAATTATTTTCTTTTACCGATTCAGTATTTTTTGCAGGAACATAAATTGTAGCTCTCGTATTGCATGGAATTTCCACATCAAAAATAATTTCGCTACTGTCTACTTTCCAACGGCTGCTTACATCACCATAGTAGGTTTTCAAATTTGCTTTTGCAAAAGAAAAACCTCCACCGATGTGCGGCATTATTTTTATGTGTTTGTATCCCGGTGAATCCGCGTACGT
>DATHPY010000664.1:0-2513 GCA_035483315.1 Puia sp.
CAGGAAATATATTCTGTTTTTGAAATCCTCGTGCGCGTTGCCTGCAAAATCGAAAACGAAGTGTTATTAATAAACTGGTGATTATTTTTTGCTTCGAGATAAGTGCGGCCGCTGACTTTTGTATTGATTAATTTGTTTGGATCATTCATTAACCAGATTCCATCGCCCATCCCTTCAAGAAATAAAGCGCCGGTTTCCGTGGAGAAATGGATTAGTTGCTCATCAATAGTTGCATCATGGCTTTCAATACAAATAATAACAGGGCATTGAATATTTTCATTCATCAGTGTGATAACAAAACTGCGGATATCAACCATTGGATTGACCGATGACGACCAAACGCAAATAATAACATTATCATTTTTGCGAATTGCATGTATGAGTTCGTTAGCTAAATTTGTCTCATTAACATCAACCGAAATAAAATTCATTACCGCAGAACGTTGTGTTGCAGATATAAATTCGGTCACTTTAAATAATGGAAAATATTTTTCTTTATCACTTGCACTCAACCAGGTTTCATGATCGCAGATAACTTTCGATGTTCCCGGCAGTTCAAAATTCAAAACTTTGTTGCCGGAGAAAAGATAATCTGCTGCTGCATCTCCGATATGCCATTTATCTGTAGACACATCATATTTATAACCGATTGATTGCAGATCCTTTTGTGTGATCGTTTTACTCTCCATAAAATCAGCAACAACAACCGGCACATGATGATCGCCAATGTTAGAAACGGAAAAAGTTTTTCTCCGGGAATAAGCGAATGGAGAATAGGGAAGTTTGTTGTTTGTTGTTTGTTGTTCGTTGTTCGATGACCGGCTTTCTACTTCGGATTTCAGACTTCGGACTTCATACCGCTTCACCAGATCTTTACAAACCGGAATTTCAAATTCAGGATCTTCGGTTAAGGATACCCGTATGGTATCGCCAATCCCATCTTCCATTAACGTTCCGATTCCTATTGCAGATTTTATTCTTCCATCTTCACCATCGCCGGCTTCTGTGACCCCGAGATGCAGCGGATAACATTCTTTAAACTCTTCATCCATCTGCTGAATTAATAAACGATACGCTTCAACCATCACCAGCGGATTACTCGATTTCATGCTCAATACAATGTTATGATAACTTTCATTTCTGGCAACACGCAAAAATTCTATCGCGCTCTCCACCATTCCCATTGGTGTGTCGCCGTAGCGGCTCATAATTCGATCGCTTAATGAACCGTGATTGGTACCGATCCGCATTGCGGTTCCATATTCTTTACAAATTTTTATTAATGGAGTGAAACGTTCGCGGATGCGTTCCATTTCTTCATTATATTCAGCATCGGTGTATTCAATAAATTCAAACTTCTTTTTATCAATATAATTTCCCGGGTTGATCCTGACTTTTTCAACAATTCTTGCCGCAATTTCCGCAGCATTCGGGGTAAAGTGAATATCGGCGGCTAACGGTGTGGTGTATCCTCTTTTTCTCAATTCATTTTTAATGTTTAATAAATTCTCAGCTTCTCTTTTACTCGGCGCAGTAATGCGTATCAACTCAGCGCCCGCTTCAATGCAACGGATGGATTGTTCTACTGTGGCAATCGTATCCATCGTGTCGGTTGTGGTCATCGTTTGTACGCGCACGGGATTAAAATTACCCAGTAAAAGATCGCCGATTTTTACTTCAAGCGTTTTTAACCGTTTATATTGAAATAATGATTCGCAGTACATATAAATTATTCAAAGAAATGTTTTAAAACAAAATCCTTAATAATAACAGAATTTTGATAAGCTTGTTGTGCATCTTCAACTGTTAAATCATCAAGCATATCAGGGTAGCGTGGTGTAATTGCGTAATTTTTCAATTTTAAGCAGAATGGTTTTAGTTGCTCAAACTGCAAATTTTTGGTTTTGCATAAATTCATTAGTTCTATTAAATCATGAGTTTTTGGGAAGTCAATATTATATGCGACCAAATATGATTTTAAATATTTTTCGGCAGCTTGTTGGGCATGAAAGCAACAGGTATCACAGGGAGGATCAGGAGCGTCAATACAAAGTTGTATAGTTTTCAAATCGTTCTCGGCTTTTTAAACCATTTTTCAAACTCTTTCATACATTAGCTTTCCTGTATTTACAGCTATTTTGCCAATATTCATAAATTGAGTCATAGCATTTTCAAGCTCTTCAGGTGTATAAACAATAATGTCCATTGCCCAGATATAATTCTTTATTGAATCAACAACATCCACTGTTCGTTCGTTGCGTCTTTTTGCCGTTTCTTTAACTATAAACAAATCTATATCGCTATCATAATTCGGAACTCCGTTCGCATATGAACCGAATAAATAAATTTTTTCAGGCTGATAACCTTCAGCAATTTCTTTTACCAATTGTTGTATTTGATCTTGCGATACCATTCTTCAAAGTTAATCAAATTTTTTTTTATTCCCTGTACTGTCTCTGCATAAAAAACCTAATTTCAGGTATGCACAAAAATAACATTAGAATTCTGATAAG
>DATHPY010000665.1:0-6744 GCA_035483315.1 Puia sp.
TTATTAACCTGAATTTTTTCGGATAGGCAATTTATTCACATTACTAAAATAAAAAATCATGAAAAAAGAAATAGGAAATATAAAACTTTCTTTATCGGAACCTTTTGCACTTTCTGTTACGCAAGCTGCCCGAAGCACTAGCGCATTTATCATTGCGTTTATTTTGGTAATTATCTGGGGCGCAACCGGACCAATATTTCATTATTCTGAAAACTGGCAATTGGTAATTAATACCGGAACGACGATCATTACTTTCTTGATGATTTTTCTTATTCAGAAATCGCAAAATAAAGATTCGCTCGCGATCCAATTAAAATTAAATGAACTGGTTGCTGCACATGAATTTGCCAACAGCTGGTTAATGTAGAGAGTATGTCGGAAGAAGAATTAAAAATTATTTCAGAAATATTATTCCCAATTAAGCATAAAAACAAAAAATGAAGAAAGCCTTCAGCAATCCCATTCTATTGACGAGGCAGAAGAAATGAGCGAGATCAAAACTCAGCGCGAAGAGGATATCAAACAACACCTTCAGGACAAAAATAAAAAATGACAGGTTTACTTTTCTCACGCACTACTGAATAATAATCTTTTTTCTTGTCGCATTTAATTTCGGGTAATGATTTCCACAAAAATCCACGAAAATTTATTTTTTACGCATAGTTCCTCGCAAAAAAAAATGTAGCATGCCATTTGACTACTCATAATAATTAATTTAAAAAATTAAAATTATTTTATGGGTAACATTTTATATCTCATCGCCGTGGTATTAGTAATTATCTGGGCAATTGGTTTTTTTGGATATGCAGCAGGAGGACTCATCCACATCCTTCTCGTCATTGCTGTTATTGCCATTTTGCTGAAAGTGATCCGTAACGCCTGAGTATTTTTTTAATAACTATAAACAAACAAAACATGAAACACACTAAATCTTCCGGTGCGTCAAATGCATCTGTGCGCGACTCCAGGTTAGAAGAATTTTTTGTTGATGAGATCAAAGACATTTACTGGGCGGAAAAACACCTTGTAAAAACCTTACCCAAAATGCAGAAGGCGGCTACTTCCGCTGAATTACAAAAAGCATTTGGCGATCATCTGAAAGTTACTTCCGAACATGTAACAAGACTTGAAAAAGTTTTTGATCTGCTGGGGCACAAACCGCAGGCAAAAAAATGCGATGCCATGGAAGGGATCACAAAAGAAGGCGCTTCCATTATTGAAGAAACAGAAAAAGGGACTGCTACACGCGACGTAGGTTTGATACTTGCAGCGCAAAAGGTAGAACATTACGAGATATCCACGTACGGAGGGCTTGCTCAGCTTGCTCACACGCTCGGGCATGAAGATGCAGCTGAAATATTAGAAACCACTTTAGGAGAAGAAAAAGAAGCGTATGAATTGCTTACTTCCATTGCAGAGGACGGTGTGAATTATGAAGCCGCAGAAGAAATGGAAAAATAATACCGTTTTTATGATCACTGTTAAATCAGGTCATTGATTAGTGACCTGATTTTTTATTTTATCATTTCCCTTAATAAATCCTAAAATGAATTCCGTTTTACAACGCATCAAAGAATTTAATAATGATAGACTTCCGGATATGGTTGAATTAAAGTATGAAGCGATGCTGCAGAATTTATTCCGGTTCTACCGCGGCGCCAATCATTTGTTTTATGAAGACTTACAAAAAACGAATACGATCCCAAACTCGCCAACAGCATGGATCTGCGGCGACCTGCATCTTGAAAATTTTGGCAGTTATAAAGGAAGTAACAGGCTCGTATATTTTGATCTGAATGATTTTGATGAATCTGTTCTGGCTCCTGCATCCTGGGAATTATTAAGAATGGTGACAAGTATTTTTGTTGCATTTGAATCGCTTAACATCGAACAAAAAAAAGCGTTAAACATGGCGGCTTTATTTTTAAAAACTTATTCTTCCGTACTCGCTGAAGGCAAACCGGATTATATAGAACCGCGAACAGCGAAAGGAATTGTTTGTGAATTTTTAACTGAAGTAAGCAAACGAAAACAAAAAGAAATACTGAGAAAAAGAACGGTGCAGAAAAAAAATAAGTTAGAAATATTAATGGATGATCCGAGGCATTTTGAATTGGATAAAAAATTAAAAAGAGATCTTTCTGCTCACATCAACCGATGGTTAAAAAATGACGGCAACAGTCCTTACAATTATAAAGTTATTGATGCTGTTTTTCGTCTCGCGGGCACAGGCAGTGTAGGATTAAAACGATATGCATTCCTGTTAAGGTCTTTAAATGAAACAGGCGATAAATATATGATGATTGATATGAAGCAATCAACACAGTCTGCGCTTAAAACTTATCTTAACCTGGAACAGCCAACATGGATATCCGAAGCCGAGCGTATAGTAAGCGTTCAAAAAAGAATGCAAAACAGGGAACCAGCTTTACTCAGCACAACCATATATAACGGTGAAGCGTATGTAATCCAGGAGATGCAACCTACAAAAGACAGTATCAATTTCAAACTTATAAAAAAAGAATACCGGAACATCTACCAGGTAATTCATGATATGGCGATGCTTACCGCTTCATCACAATTAAGAAGTTCCGGCAGACAGGGCTCTGCAACTACTGATGAACTGATCGCATTTGGAAAAGATGATTCCTGGCGGGAAGCGATCCTGGATTATTCCCTAAAATATTCCCGGCAGGTTCAGTCTTATTACCGCCAATTTAAAAATGAACATAAAAATAATTGATCAGATCAAATTGCTTTTTCGTTGCAGAGTAATTTAATTCTCCCCAATAATTTTATTAATATAGATCAACCGACCTTGCTCATCCATTCCTTCTGCAACGATGCGGAATTTTTTTGTATGATCTGAATTATAAAAGGAAAAATGAATTTTGTTGTCACTGTCAGTTTGCAAATCCGGATTCCAGTATAATGTTTCGCGATTGTCAGGTGCAAAAAATGAGGAATCTTTTACCGAATAATCCGGAGAATAAAATTGCCTCGTAACACTGTAGCCATGAAAAATATACCGATCATAGTTTGGGCAATATCCAGTGACTTAAATTCTCCGAATTCTTTTTTCAGGTAGATCGCGAGTACACCAACTGCGCCACCATTATATGGCGCAACGGAAGTGGGTGGCGGAATGAATCTTACCAAAGCAATTTCGGATAAAGGTACATCGCGCACGGCTTGAATGCTGGAAGGAACTTCGTTTAAAAAAACATATGGCTCAGAGGAGAGAATAGCATCATCTGGTCACCACCCCCACTATTAACACCGTTAGTGGAAGCCTTTACTTTGACTAATTCATTCTCTGCAGAATTCCGAAAAGAAAAGATTGGATGGTTTGCTCTTCCTGCAATTGTAAGTCCCGGAAATCTTCCTTTCAAAAAATCAAATAATTGCAAACTGTTCGGATAAAAATTATTGATCAGATCAATATTGTGACCAACACCCAGGTCAAATTCGGGGCTGACATATTTTTTAACGAGTAATTCCGATTTATCAGGAACATAGCCTCTGATAGTAACTGTTTTCAAATCACCTTTTTTATGTGAGAAATGCTCATCACTTTCATTCCCCCATATCTTTTTCATAAATTTTTTTATTGTGTCTTCCTGCATTGCAGAAGGCACAACAAAATTGACAGAACTTCTTAACGTATCCATCGGATTGTCATAAAACCGGACATGATAATTTTTATTTTTTCCTTTTTGGTCCTGGAAAAAAACGGTTGATAATCCCGGAACTGTATAATCTTTTAAAATAAACCTGCCCGTCGTATCCGGTGAAATATAACCGATGAAGCGGATGGAATCTGCCTCTTGAATGATCATCTTAAATACATGTTCTTTTTTTTCACCTGCTTTATAACCAATTATTTTTCCTGCTATGTACAGTGAGTCTTCAACAGGATATTTAAGCGCGATTGGTTCATTGTTTATTATTTGTTTCCATTCAAAATGCCGCCAGCCGTTGGTCAGCATCACAAGATCCAATGCATCTCTCACGCTATCGGCATCATTCAAAAAATAATAAGCAGGATTATTTATTCGCCCTTTCAATTCACTGCTGAGTAATAATGCAGAGTATATATTTTCAGCAGCGCTATCTTCCAAAACCTTGTCTGCATCAGTTATAGAAACGGAAAGATTTGTTTTGTCAATCCTTCTGTCTGCTCCTGTAATTTGAAAAGTAATTGAAGATTTTGTTTTTGGAACAAATGAAATGGTATCTTTTTGCAATTGGATTTGTAATTCATCTTTTTGATGAAGAAATAATATTCTTTCCGCAAGTGGAACGTTATTGATATCAAAAAAAGTGAGGCGCAAAATGCCTGTTGTAAAATCTTTTTTACTGAAATTAAAAAGATTAATTCCTGGTAAAAGCTCCAAAGGATAGGTTGCCACTTTACCGTTTTGCTGGTACGCTGCAACAAGTATATCATGATATTGACCCGGATTGGTTTCGTGATAAATTATCTCTGCAGTAAATGCGTTTTCACTTTGTTCAATAATTTTTATGCCGATTCCAGAATGTTTTATTGCAGGCAATGAAATTTTTCTTTCCCCATTATTCGGCAAGTGAACAATTGCATAATAAGAATGCCGGGCAAGCGGGTGAAAAGAAAATTTTCCCATCCCGTCATGAAAAGTTTTGAAAGAATCAACAAGAGTTTGTTCATCATCTTTTATTTCGCCATAAACCTGAACAGGAAAACCATATTGATCAGTTGCTTTGAATGCGACATTAGTTGTGATATTATCAATGAGATCGCCGCCTTCAGGAAAAAACTGAACATCGTACTTTTTGCGAACCAATTTTTTTTCCGGTTGATTACGGGTCGTGTCCGACAAATTTTTTACATAAATAGTTTTATGAAAAATTCCTGATTCATCAAAATTCAGCATCCATTCGGTAAAACATCTTAATTGATAATTATTGGTTGCTACATTTTCGGGAAGCTCAATATCACCATGCGCATTTCCATTAACCAGCGGCAATTTATTTTGAATAATGATTTTACCATTTGAATCTATCAATTGAAGATGCACAATTTTACTAAGCGTGGCAGGCGTTCCGTAAGCAGTTGCATATATTTTATACCAGATGGTTTGCCCAGTTGAATAAACCTGCTTATCCGTTTGCACATAAACTTTTTCCTGCGGATATTTTTTGTAATGAGTTTCCAAAGCTTGTGTTATCTGCGCGCTGAGAAGATGGGAATTGATCAGCGCGGGGAGCAAAGCAATGAGCATTTTTGTAAAATGACAAACTTTCATAGCAAGGTCAATTACGCTTGCAAGTTAAATATTCCGTTGCTGTAAAAGATAAAACTTAAAAAAAGATTGTCGGGGAATTTTTCTATGATGAGTAAATTCTTATTTATCAGATCAATTTACTTTTTGTTGCGATCTTAATTGCCTGCGCTTTGGAGGTTACATGCAGTTTGTGATAAATATTTGAAAGATGTTTTTTTACGGTATTAATACTGAGAAATAATTTTGCTGCAATTTGTTTATAGCTATATCCATCTATGGTGAGCTTTAATATTTCCACTTCACGATCTGATAATGCATAATCATTTTTTTCTTTTTCTTCTTTTTCCATTTTTGGAATAGAAGCATTCATCAGCAGGTCAAAAGTTTTTCTCGCTATTCTCGGGCTCATCGGCGCGCTTCCCGATTCCGCCAATTGAACAATGCAATCAACAATGGAAGAAACTTTTTCATTCTTTAATATGTATCCGTCCGCTCCCGCTTTTATCGCTTCAAATATTTTATCGTCATCATCAAAAACAGTCAGCATCAAAAAATGCACATCAGGATATAATATTTTTCCGGTGTGCACTGCCGTAATTCCATCCATCTCCGACATTTCAATATCCATCAATATAATAGAAGGATGTTGTTGAAAATCCATTTTTTTCATTTGATCTAAAAAATCTTTTCCGTCTGATGCCGTCATCACAACAGTTATCTGTCCCGAGAAATTCAACATTTCCGTGAACAGCAGGCGGTTTTGCGATTTGTCGTCTACTATGCCAACAGGTATTCTCATGTTCAGTTTAAAATGCAAGCTTTCGGTTTTTTCAACAATAAAACAATAACACTTTTGGATTATTTTATTTCTTGTCGTGTAATTGCGGGAATTTAATAAGTGACACCTTTGTTCCGTTGCCCGGCTCCGAACGGATAAAAAGTTTTGCGCCTGCATCCACAGCGCGATGCATCATGTTTTCCAAACCATAATGGTTTTTGTAATTTTTGTCTGGCACAAATCCTTTTCCATTATCTTCTATGGTAAACGAAAAATCTTCCGCAACGCCTGACTGAATAATTAAAGAAATTTTTTCCGCCTGCGAATGCCTGATGCTGTTCACGATCGCTTCCTGGCAGGTGCGGAAAACATTCAATGCTTCCGTTGGAGAAAAACTATAATTCTTTTTTATATTTTCAGTAATGACCACATCCATCTGCGGTTTCAGAATACATTGTGATTGCAAAAAAGATTTTAATTTATCTGCGAGTTCGTCGAGCATAATTGATTCTTTTTTCATTGCCCAGATCGTTTCGCGCAGATCAGCAACTAAATTTTTAGCCGTGTCATTTACAATGGACAATCTTTTTGCTTCTTCTTCTTTGCTGAATGTCCCTTGAGTTTCTGCAAGCCAGTCTATATTATTGCTGATGTAACTTAACTGCGATCCGATATTATCATGCAACTCTCTTGATATACGTT
>DATHPY010000666.1:0-3149 GCA_035483315.1 Puia sp.
TAATAGTAGCAATACCGATGAACGTAATGCGACGCAACGATGATGAAGAGCGTGACAAAGCTGGTATCCAAATAAAAATTCAAAAGTAAAAAGTAAAAAAATGAGCGAAAGCCTTTTTATTTTTTACTTTTTCCTTTTTACTTTACTGTATATTGAGACTTAATTCATCATTGATCTTGTACGCAGAAATAATTATACCATTAGCATTACCGAAAAATTACACCTGGGCAATTCCTGAACAATTTCAGTCAATCATTAAACCCGGTTGTCGCGCTGAAGTTTCTCTGAAAAATAAAAAATATGCAGGCGTTGTAAAAAAATTACATAATAATAAACCTGCGGCATTCGAGCCAAAAGAAATATTGAATTTATTAGACAGCGAGCCAATAATTTATCCGCATCAATTGCAATTGTGGGAATGGATTGCTAATTATTATTTATGCAGCGAAGGTGAAGTGATGGCTGCCGCATTGCCCGCGCATTTTAAATTAAGCAGCGAAAGTGTTTTAATTTTTAATGAAGAATATGGCGATGATTTTTCGGCGCTCGGTCATGATGAATATTTGGTGGCAGAAGCGTTGTTACTAAAAAAAGAATTGAAGTTGACAGAGGTTCAGCAAATTTTAGATTCGGCGCATGTTTATCCTATTATAAAAAAACTCATTGATAAAAAAGTCTGTTTTGTTTGGGAAGCATTGAAAGAAACATATTCTCCTAAAAAAGAAACCCATGTTTTACTTAATCCTCAGTTTGATAATGAAGGGAATTTAAGCACGCTCATTAATGAAGACAAAAAATTGCAACGCGCAGAAAAACAAATGGAGTTGTTACTGGCGTATTTGCATTTGCAAAAAACACAGGGAGAAGTCACCAAAACAGAACTGCTGAAAAAATCGCGCGCATCAGATTCCCAATTAAAAGGTCTTGTTGATAAAAATATTTTGTTCCTGGAAAAAAGAAATATTGACCGGATGAAATATTTGCCGCGAAATATTGAAATAGATTTTTCATTTAGCGCAGTACAGCAGGAAGCCTCTGAAAAGATCAGTAAATCTTTTTTAGAAAAACAGGTTTGTTTGTTGCATGGAATTACATCAAGCGGTAAAACACAAGTGTATGTCAAACTGATTGAAGAATATATCAAACAAGGAAAACAGGTGCTTTATCTTTTGCCGGAGATTGCGCTTACTTCACAAATTATTCGCAGGTTGCAAAAACATTTTGGTGGTTATATCGGAATTTATCATAGTAAATTCAGCCAGAACGAAAGAATGGAAATATGGAATAAAATAAAAACCGGTGAACTCAAAATTGTTCTTGGTGTTCGGTCTTCATTATTTCTTCCATTTGAAAATTTAGGGTTGATCGTTGTTGATGAAGAACACGACGCGTCGTATAAACAACAGGAACCTGCACCGCGTTATCACGCCCGTGATGCTGCAGTTTATTATGCATCTTTATTTAACGCAAAAGTTTTATTGGGAAGCGCAACGCCTTCTGTTGAAAGTTATTTTAATGCAGCTACTAATAAATATGCATTGGTAGAATTGAATGAACGATTTGGAAATATTGAATTACCCATTATTGAAATTGCAGACACAAAAAAGATTCTCGATAAAGAAAAAAACAAAATTATTATCACTCCGCAATTACAGGAAGCTATTAATGAATCTTTACAAAATAATAAACAAGTCATTCTTTTTCAAAATCGCCGTGGTTATTCGCCGTACCAAATTTGCAAAATTTGCGGATGGATCCCTCATTGTAAAAATTGCGATGTTTCGTTGACTTATCACAAGCTCAGCAATAAATTACAATGTCATTATTGCGGAACAGTTTATCCGCCGGCTACTACATGCGCGGCTTGCGGCAATCATAATTTTATTCAGCGAAATTTTGGCACGGAAAAAATTGAAGAACATCTTGAAGACGTTTTTCCCAAAGCAAAAATTGCAAGAATGGATATTGACAGTGTTCGGGGAAAATCTGCGCACGACAATCTTATTCAATTATTCGAGCAAAAGAAAATTGATATTCTCGTCGGTACACAAATGGTGGTGAAAGGATTGGATTTTGATAATGTTGATCTGGTTGGAATTGTTGATGCAGACAGCATTTTGAGTTTTGCAGATTTCAGGGTGAATGAACGTGGATTTCAATTGATGGAACAAGTGAGTGGTCGTGCGGGAAGAAAAGACAAGCAGGGAAAAGTGTTGATACAAGCGGCGAACATCAAACATCCTGTTCTATCTTATGTTCAAAAACACGATTACAAGCTTTTTTATGAGAACGAAATTGAAGGTAGGAGAAATTTTTTCTATCCGCCTTTTTCGAGAATTATCATGATAACGTTCAAACATAAAATCAAAGATGTTGTGGAAACAGTAGCGCACGTTTTTGCAAATAACATTAAAAATGATTTTGGTAAATATTTATCCGGACCAGCCGAGCCGATCGTAAACCGAATCCGAAATCAATTCATTATGGAATTATTATTTAAATTACCAAAAGATGCAAGAACAATTAATTTTGCAAAGACAGTGATACAACAGCAAACAGCGATTTTACATAATGATAAAAAATTTAGAAGCGTAGTGATCATTCCGGATGTTGATAATGTTTGAAAAATGCGCTTTAGTTGCGTTACGAAAAATTGTTGGTCAGACGACCGACGATGGCACTCTTGCCGATGTTGGTCGCCTGACCAACATCTGTAAGAATATTAATTATTAAATATTACATTTCACACATGGTTCGACAAAACATTTCTTTAAAAAACTTAAACACAATTGGTATTGATGTGTATGCAAAATATTTTTCATTATTTACTAATGATGATGAACTTGCAGAAATCATAACTGAAAACTCAAAACTCAACACTGTCATTCTCGGTGGCGGAAGTAATATTCTTTTTACAAAAGATTTTGACGGGTTGATTTTAAAAAATGAGGTCAAAGGAATTGACCTGGTAAAAGAAGATGAAGATCATCTTTATATACAAGTTGGAGCGGGTGAAAACTGGCATCAGTTTGTGATGTTTTGTATCAATCGCAATTGGGCTGGTGTTGAAAATTTATCATTGATTCCGGGAAATGTTGGCGCAAGCCCGATGCAAAATATCGGCGCCTACGGAGTGGAAATTAAAGAAG
>DATHPY010000667.1:0-10040 GCA_035483315.1 Puia sp.
CCTGCAATCCTAAAATACTTTCAATATAATCGGTGAAATATTTTTTTGTGAGGTTAAATGTTTCTGCGCCGATTGACGATAAATTAATATGCCCATCTTTAATAGAATTAATCATGGGAACAATTTCAAATAAATTGGCAAGAACTTTTGCCGTGTTGAAATCATCGTTCATAAATTCATCGAGCTCGGATAATGCCTTTCGGATCTTATTATCAAGATTATTATCTACGTTTTGAAAATCGCCATCCTGGTATTCCATTTTTTGCAGAAGTTGATATGCTTCCCACAATCTTTTTAAACCTTTTTCTGCAGCCTGCAATGCTTCATTGCCAAAATCAAGAGTGCTGCGATAATGAGTTTGCAAAATAAAAAATCTTATCGTCATCGGCGAATATGCTTGGAATAATAACGGATGGTCGCCGCTGAATAATTCAGTTAAGCGTATCACATTATTATAACTCTTGCCCATTTTTTTTCCGTTGATGGTGATCATATTATTATGGATCCAATAATGCGCAGGAATTTTATGATTGCAAATAGTGCTTTGTGCAATTTCACTTTCATGATGCGGAAAAAGCAAGTCCATTCCGCCACCGTGAATATCAAATTCATCACCCAAATATTTTGTGCTCATTGCAGAGCACTCAATATGCCATCCCGGAAAACCCTCGCCCCACGGGCTTTCCCAACGCATGATGTGTTCCGGCGGCGCTGCTTTCCACAAGGCAAAATCCTGGCGGTTGTGTTTTTCTTCCTGGTTTTCCAGTTCTCTTGTTGTTTCTAAAAGATCGTCTAAAATTCTTCCGCTTAATTTTCCGTAAGGATATTTTTCCGCGTATTTTTTTACATCAAAATAAACAGAACCATTTACGGCATATGCATATCCTTCACTGATAATTTTCTTTATCATTTCTATCTGCTCTACAATATGCCCGGTTGCAGTTGGTTCAATGCTCGGCTCAAGATTATTGAATTTGCGCATCGCCCAGTGAAAAAGGTTGGTATATTTTTGAACCAGTTCCATCGGTTCTAATCTTTCTATTGTAGCTTTTTTAGAAATTTTATCTTCAGCTTCCCTGCCTTCTTCTTCAAAATGCCCGGCATCTGTAATGTTGCGAACGTAACGAACTTTATAACCAAGATGCATGAGGTAACGATAGATAACATCGAACGTAATAAACGGACGCGCATGACCAAGATGACTTTCACCGCTTACTGTTGGTCCGCACACATACATGCCCACATAACCGGGAACTATTGATTTGAACAATTCTTTTTGCCTTGTGTAAGAATTATGAACCTGTAGTGATTGCATACCTGAAATTTAGTAAACTGAAAATGATTTTAGCAATTAACGGTGATTTTTTGCGTAAAAATAAACTATCTCCGTTGAACAGAGCAGGTACAACAACAGCAGGTGAAAAATATTTGAGAGAATTGCATCATAAACGCAAGATAAAAAGAATTATTCAGTTTTGGAAGGCAACTGCAAATCCGCAATTACGGGATGATGATCCGAATAGGGAAGGTTGAATTTTTTACATTGCAGAACACTAAATTTTTTATCGGCAAAAATATAATCAATTCGCAAAGTCGGAGAAATATGTACATAAGAACGCCCGACGCCAAATCCTTTTTTAATAAAAGCATCCTGGAAATCGCCACGAATATGAAAGTATGTGTATGAATTTGGCACATCATTAAAATCTCCGCAAATGATTGCCGGAAAAGGGCTTTTATCAAGTTGCTCACGAACAATATCTGCTTGTCCGCCACGAAAACTATATGCTCTTTTCAATTTTTTGACGATGGATTTTGACGCTTCAATTGTACTGTCCTGAACATTTTTAATGATCTCCAGATCTCTGAATTCTTTATTACTAAATAAAACCGATTGCAGGTGGGTGGTAAAAACACGGATTGTTTTTCCGTTCACATTCAGATCAACGCCGATAAGACTTTCCGAGGCTTTAATATTATCTTTTGTTTTGTAATGAAGTTGCAACGAATCAATGATCGGATATTTGGAAAATATAATTACGCCGGATTCATACATGTCATCGTAACGCCGATAGTCATACGAAAAAAAGTAATAGGGATAGTTGAGTTCTTTTTGTATGAATGGAATATTGGATGCAAATTCTCTTGGATTATGCGATTCAAAAAACTCCTGTAGACATAAAACATCTCCATTTTGTTCTTTCAAAAAATCAAGCATTTTAATTCTGTGATCGCCGGGTTTGCGGGTGGTAAATTCATCAAAGCGGCGAACGTTCCATGTAACAACGCGTAATGAGCTGTCAGCTTTTTGATTAGTAAATGATGATGTAATATTAAAAGCAAAAAATGCATGAATATTTTGCCAGCCAATTATTAATGCAATCAACGAAAGCATTGCCCAGTAACGTTTTGAGAAGAATAGCCAGAATACTAAAAACAAAATTACCAGCAATAATAAAAGTGGAAAAACCAATCCTAAAAGAGAAATCAACCACCAAGTACTTGGATGCAAAAAAGGATTAGTGCATGCCAGCAAAAAAAGAAAAACAACAATAATATTAGCAATAATAAAAATCCGGCGCGTAATGTTTCGCAATATAGCCATGATAGGCTCGTAAGTTACAAATCTTCTTTATCAGCTGCGCGTTTTAAAATCTCTTTTTCTTCATCAGTTAAATAGCGGTAACCTTCCTGGTTTATCTTATCAAGAATGTCATCAATTCTTTTTTGAGTGACATTCGGAATTTTTTTAAATGGCTGTGTGCCGGAAACTTTATAAAAGAATTTCTCTTTTTCAGATTTCGAATTTCTTTCTGCTTCAGGATTGAACAAATCTCTGAACCAGTCGAAAAAACTATTCATCCATATACTCCAATCGTTTCCTTTTCGCATTTGCTGAATAAAAATAAATCCAAAAACACCTCCGCTGATGTTGGCAATATAAGAGCCTGCGTCTCCATAAGCAATGCTGGAAAAATTGATAAGAATATAAATCGCCGTCAATATCCATAGCGGAATGCCACCATTGATCATCGGGAAAATGCGATAGTCTGAAGCAAATATTGTTACAGCAATAGCAACAGCCATCACTGCGGGATTAGCGCCTGCTAAAAATGCTGTGGAAATTTGTCCGTAAAGTTTTGGAGAAATATGATATGCAAGAATATAAATTGCGGCACTAAAAACACCAGCATAAACATACAGCGGTATCAATTTTCTGTTGCCTGCAAGATCTTGCAAAATATATCCGAACGCCCACAACCAAAACATGTTTGCTATAAAACGAAAAACATGTTCATCTGTAAACATAAAAGTAAGAACGCTCCATGGGCGGCCAGCGAGCGTATGCAGATCTGCCGGCATGGCAAACCAGTTAAAAACATTTTTATAAAATTCTCCGGGATTTGGTGAAACAGAAAGATAGATGACGTAAATGAATTTGAGAATAACGAAAAGAACAGCATTAAAAATAACAAGCTGCATCAATGCGTTTCCATCTTGTGCGGTATTCCTTTTGCGGTACTTTTCCCTCATCACCTACGAAAGTTTTAATAAAATTACAAAACCAGTTTTAAAATACGATATCATTTATCAGTCGTTACTGATTATTTAACACCAATTAACTAAAAGAGTTTAGTAAAAATTGTTCCTGTTCGATTTTGATCTGTTCCAGATTATTACAAGAATCAAACCAACAATTGCGCCACCAAGGTGCGCCCAGTGAGCTACATTATCGCCCTGGCGTGGAGCAATACTTCCAAACAGGTCCAGCAGCATAAACCCGGGTATTACATATTTTGCCTTGATGGGAATTGGTATAAACATTATATACAATGAAGTATTGGGAAAGAGATAAACAAAAGCTGCCATCACACCCATAATTGCGCCGGATGCACCAATTGCGACAAAATCTTTTTGAAAAATTAATTGTACAATCCCCGCGCCGATTCCGCAAATCATATAGAAAGTAAAAAAACGTTTGCTTCCCCATACATTTTCAAGAATGTTACCAAACATCCATAATGCGAACATATTAAAAAGAATGTGTGCAAAAACTATTTGTCCGGCTGCATCTACGGCTTCATGCATAAACATATAACTCACCAGTTGCCATACTTTAAAATTTCCTGTTTCAAGACCCCATAAGCCTCCATATATTTCGAGGGGATAACCCTGCTTGGCAAATACTATTTGCGCTAGCCAAACTAATCCATTAATAATAAGCAGGTTTTTAATTACCGGTGTTAGTGTTTGATTCATATTTCTATATTAAAGTGCGCAAATTAATCTTAACAAATTAAAATCTTCGGCCGTAGTTCAAATAAGTGTGTTAATTTCTCAATTTTAGCTGCACCACGTTCTCAATATGATGCGTATGCGGAAACATATCAACCGGCTGAACTTTGGAAACTACGTATTTTTCATTGAGTAAATTCAGATCTCTCGCCTGTGTTGCCGGGTTGCAACTTACATATACAACCGTTGCAGCGCCCATTTCTAAAATTTTTTTTGTTAGTTTTTCGTGCATGCCGGCTCGTGGCGGATCGGTAATGATAACATCCGGTTTGCCATGTTGTTCAAAAAAATCATTGTTACAAATATCAATTACATCGCCGCAAAAAAAATGAGCATGTGAAATATTATTTAGTTCTGCATTTTCTTTTGCATCATGAATTGCTTCTTCAATTAATTCTACCCCGATAATTTTTTTCGCCAGTTTACTTACAAAAATTCCAATACTTCCGGTTCCGCAATACAAGTCGTACACGTTTTCGGTTCCGGATAATTCTGCAAAATCTCTTGTTACCTGGTACAAACGTTCAGCCTGTTTTGTATTGGTTTGAAAAAAAGATTTCGGTCCAATTTTAAAATGAAAATCTTCCAATCTTTCAATGATAAATCCTTTGCCATAATAAGTTTGCGGAGATAGAGCATTCATACTATCATTTCTTTTTGGATTGATGGTATATAATAAAGTAGTAATCGCCGGAAAATGTTGCATCACAAAATCAAGAAGTTGTTTTCTTTTTTCTTCATCTTCAAATCCTAAAATAACGTTCACCATTATTTCTCCTGTTGTACAAATTCTTATCTGCAAATTGCGCAACCAGCCTTGCTGAAGTTTGATGTCATAAAAAGAACCATCATTATCAATTGCCCAATTTTTTATGGCTTTGCGTAAAGTGTTGGTTGGTTCCTGTTGCAGATAACAGGTGTCAATATCAATTATTTTATCAAAAATTCCTTTGGCATGAAAACCGGCTACATTTTGGATCGCAGATACGTCATTTCCTAATTCTTCTTTCAGCAAAAATCGCTTATTGCAAAAAGTATATTCCATTTTATTGCGGTAAAATATTGTTGCTGCACCGCCGATGATCGGCAATAATTCCGGAATGGAAATTTTTCCAATTCTTTTTAACTGATCTTCTACTTGTTTTTGTTTATACGCAAGTTGATTTTCGTATGGAACCATTTGCCACTGACATCCGCCGCAAACGCCAAAATGCGAACAAAAAGGTTTTACTCTTTGCTCAGAGAACTGGTGAAATTGTGTCACAAAACCTTCCGCCCAGTCTTTTTTATTCTTGCTTAATTTTATATCAGCAATATCGCCGGGCACAGCGTTTTCAATAAACACCACTTTGCCGTTAACATGCGCGAGTGATTTGCCTTCAGTGGCATAATCTTCGACCAATACTTTTTCAAGAATTATATTTGCTTTTTTTCTTCTCACGGCGTAAAAGTAATCAGTCTGAACCGTGATTTGATGGATTTTTGGATTAGGGAGATTTAGGAGAAATGGTCTATCCATTGTCGTTGGTCGGCGACCAACGATGGCGGCCGCCTGACCGACAACTTTTATCTTGTAATAATAATCATAATTAATCAGCGTTCTATCATCTGGAAATTTCACTATTCTATTAATGAATTAACTTCGGGCTCAACACTTTAAATCCGGTTATGCGTTCAGGCAAAATTTATTTTTTCTTATTCTTATCTTTTATTTCTACTGCGGGTTTTGGACAGCAGGGTCATAATATCAAATTAACTTTAAAGCCGTACAAAAACAGCCTCATTTATCTTGCTTATTATTATGGCAAGCTCAAAGCCGTTGCCGATTCAACAACACTTGACGGCGATAGCAAAGGCGCTTTTGTTGGGAAAGAAAAATTACCCGGCGGAATTTATTTGGTCGTCTCTCCCCGAAAAGAAATTTTGTTTGAAGTGCTGCTCGACAGTCAGCAACATTTTTCTATCAGCGTGGATACATTGGATATTACGCACAGCCTGACTTTTACCGGCTCGCCGGATAATAAAACCTTCCAGGATTATACTGAGCTTGCTGCAAAAAATGGTAAAGCAATTGCTGATCTTCAAAAAGATTATGCCGCTTCAAAAAAAGATTCAATAGCCACCATTGACAAAATAAAAAAACTGAACCAGGAAATTCAGAATTACCGCGATGACATTGAAAAAAAATCTCCCAATTCTTTATTAGCAACAATTTTTATTACGATGAAGGAGCCGGTTATTCCGCCAGCCGATAAACAACCTGGTGGCAAATATGATACGGCTTTTGCATATCGTTATTTTAAATCGCATTATTGGGATGGAGTAACATTTACCGATGAAAGAATTGTTAGAACACCAGTCTTTGAACCGAAACTTGAAAAATATTTCAGAGACCTTGTTCCGCATATTGCCGATTCAATAAATAAAGAAGTTGACTGGATGCTTTTGTACGCGCGGGTGAGCCCGGAATTGTTTAAATATTTGCTTGTTCATTTTGTACAGAAATACGTCAACCCCGAATACATGGGAGAAGATGCGGTGTTTGTTCATCTGTTCAATAAATTTATTAACACCGGGCAGGCGGAATTTTTTACAGAAAAATATCGCAAATTTCTTAACGACCGCGCGTATAGCATGATGGCGAATTTAATTGGTGATCCTGCTGCTAATCTTATAATGGTTGATTCATTAAACAAACCAACGCCTTTGTATGAAGTGAATGCGAATTTTGTTGTGGTTTGTTTTTGGGATCCCACTTGCAGTCATTGTAAAGAAGAAGTTCCGAAACTTGATTCAATTTACAATGCAAAATGGAAAGCCGAAGGCGTAAAAATGTATGGCGTGATGGTGGATGGCGGAAAAACAAACTGGGAAAGATTTATCCAGGAACATCATTTAGACTGGATAAATGTTTACGAAACAAAAGAACAGCATGATGCTGTTGAAGCCGCAGGAAAACCAGGTTACAAACAATTGTACGATGTTTACCAAACGCCAACTTTATTTTTGTTGGATAAAGACAAACGCATCATTGCAAAACAATTAAGTTACCAGCAGTTTGATAAACTCATTACACTGAAACTAAACAAAACCAAATCCAATTGATATGAGAAAGACAGTATTTTTCTTTTTCTTAATTACTTTCTTTATCGCGTCTAACAGCAATGCACAAACGCTTTTTACTTATGGTAAAGAGTCTGTAAGCAAACAGGAATTTTTGAAAGCATTCAAAAAAAATAATAATGAAAAGTCCACTTCAGAAAAATCTTACCGCAATTATCTTGAATTATATATCCGGTTCAAACTGAAAGTGCAGGCAGCTTATGAAATGAAACTTGATACTTTAAAAACTCAACAAACTGAACTTCAAAATTTCCGTAACCAGGTTGCCGACAGTTATGTAAACGATAATGCGAGCATGAATAAATTAGTTAATCAAGCTTTTGAGCGCAGCCTAAAAGATATTCATCTCGCTCACATTTTTATAGCAGCTCCAAAAAATGCAACGCCTGTTGATACATTGAAAGCTTTTCAAAAAGCAAATGCAGTTTATGCGGATCTGAAAAATGGGAAAAATTTTGGAGATGTTGCCGCGCAATATTCGGATGATGCAACTGCAAAACAAAATCATGGTGACATTGGTTACATAACCGTTTTTACTTTGCCTTATGATCTTGAAAATTTAGTATACACAACATTACCGGGAAAGTTTTCAAAAATTTTCCGCAGCAATGCAGGTTATCATATTTTTAAAAATTTGGGAGAAAGAAAAGCGATTGGTAAAATTAGAGCTGCGCAAATATTATTTGTATTTCCGCCAAATGCTCCGGATGCTGTTAAAGCAGATTTAAAAAAACAAGCAGATTCGGTTTATGCTCTTTTAAAGAATGGCGTAGACTTCGGTGAGCTTGCAAAAAAATATAGCGGCGATAATTTATCTTATCAAACTAAAGGTGAGTTGGCAGAATTTGGCGTTGGTAAATATGAAAAAGCTTTTGAAGATGCCGCATTTTCATTAAAAAATAATGGCGACTTCACTGAACCGGTTCTTACTTCTTTCGGATATCACATCATAAAAAGATTAAAAGCAAATCCAGTTTCCACAACGGCTAATAAACAAACAATAGATGGAATAAAACAATTGGTGCTGGCTGATCCGCGCGTAAATATTTCCAAAAAAATATTATTGCAAAAAATTCTTACCGAAACAAATTTTAAGCGTGCACAGGTTGATGAAAATAGCTTATGGATTATAACCGACAGTGCGCTGCGCAATAAACCGCTGCAATCTCTCAATGGAATTAATAACAGCACGGTTTTATTTTCTTTCCCTAAAAAAAATATTGTCGTAACAGACTGGCTCACTTATGTAAAAACAGCAAGAAATATTCCGGCGTTAAGCAGTGGAAAAACATACAAAGAAGTTTATGAGCAATATTTGCAAACCACGCTATTTGAGTATTACAAAAACCATCTTGAAGATTACAATAAAGATTTTGCTTATCAACTAAATGAATTTAAAGAAGGAAATATGTTGTTTGAAATTATGCAACGCAAAATATGGAACGTTGCTTCGACCGACAGCATTGGATTAAAAAATTATTTTGACGCGAATAAAAATAAATACTGGTGGGATGCAAGCGCGGACGCCATTGTATTTACCTGCAATAATGAAACTGCCGCTAACAACGTAAAAAATAAATTGCAAACCAATATTGATGGCTGGAAAAAATTACTTGATGCGTCAGATGGTTCAACACAAGCTGATTCCGGAAGATTTTTATTACCGCAATTACCAATGGCAGAAAAAGGTTTTCACGAAAACCAATTCACTTCATTTGTCGTGAACCAACCGGATAACACCGTTACGTTTGCATACATTATCAAAATGTATAGCGAACGCTCACCAAGAAATTTTTCCGAAGCACGCGGTCTTGTAACGAACGATTATCAAAATTATCTCGAAGACAAATGGATCGAAGAATTGAAAAAGAAATACGGAGTGAAAGTTGATGAAGCTGTTTTTAAAAGTTTGAAGTAAAAATGCTTCCGGCTTAACGAAAAATGCTCAACGCAATGGTAGCCCGCGTTGAACGTTTTGCATTTAGCGTTTAAACAATCTCCTTTGCAATATTGTAAATAACTTTTGGTTTGCCCAGTGTGTAGTAATGCAAGACCGGAACGCCGGCTTTTTTTAATTCTTTACTTTGATTCGTCAGCCATTCCGTTCCAACTTTTTCAACCTCTTCATCATTTTTGCATTTGATGATCTCGTCGGACAGATCCGCAGGAATATCTACATGAAAAACTTTTGGCAAAATTGTCAGTTGCTTTTTGCTGGTAATAGGTTTCAGTCCCGGAATTATTGGAATTTCAATGCCGATGCTTTTGCAGGCTTTTACAAAATCAAAATATTTCTGGTTATCAAAAAACATTTGCGTGGTGATGTATTCTGCGCCGGCATCCACTTTTGTTTTAAGATAATTCAGATCGGTCGTAAGATTTGGCGCTTCAAAATGTTTTTCAGGATAACCCGCAACGCCGATACAAAAATTAGTTTTGCCGCCATTCTTAATATCTTCCTCAATATAAATTCCATTATTCATGTTCACCACTTGCTTTAATAAGTCAATTGCATAATGATGACCATCAATTTCCGGTTCAAAAGAAGATTCATTTTTTGCAGCGTCGCCGCGCAACACAAGCACATTATCAATCCCTAAAAAATTCAAATCAATTAATGC
>DATHPY010000668.1:0-5713 GCA_035483315.1 Puia sp.
ACCGGCTAATGTAAGATTGCCGTATTTGCTATGACGGCCAACATACGGCAATCCGTCAGGAGTCAATGGCCGCAAGCCATTCCATATCTTATTTATTTCAGGAAACTGCAAGTTTAAATTGGGGTAATATTTTTTTGACGCTTTGTAAATTGCCTCAACCCGTTTAATTAAAATATTATTATTGATGCCGCTTATTTCCATTGTGCCGCCCATGCGCAAGTCATTTCCCATCGGCGTCATCGCAACGCGGTCATCAACCAAAATTGCGGGGTAATGCAAATTGTGATCAACATTTTCGTAAGTGATGCTGTATCCTTTGCCAGCCTGCATGATAACGGAAACGCCTAATTGTTTTGTTACAACCGGCATCCATGAACCCGTTGCAATAATTAATTCGCCGCAATCAAATTTTCCTTTGTCGGTAATAACGGAAGTAATTTCAGATCCGTTTTTTTCAAAACCTGTAACTGTTGTATTCAATTGAAATTTTACTCCGCTTTTTTGCAGATGATCTTTTAGCGTTTGCATGAAATCTCCCGGATGCAAGTGACAATCCATCGGGTATAATATTCCGCCGAGAACGTTCACTTCAACTTCGGGTTCCATCTGTTGAATTTCTTTAGCAGAAAATATTTTGGTCTCAATTCCTAATTCTGCGGCTTCTTTTGCCAATTCAAATTCGTGTTTTTCTGTATTCGAATTTTTGTAAAGCATGAAACACCCAACTTCAGCCATGCGAAAATGATTGCCAATATTATTTTTTATTTCAGACATTAATTCGCGGCTGAGATGCAAAATATTATTGAGATGCGGGATATTTTGCTGCATCTTTTTTTCATTCGCGCTTTTCCAAAATGTCAATCCCCATCTTACCAAATCCGCGTTGAGCCTGGGTTTGATGTAGAATGGACTCGACGAACTCAACATCCATCGCAAACCTTTTGCAACAATTCCCGGCGAAGCCAACGGAATAAAATGACTGGGAGAAACATAACCGGCATTACCAAACGAAGTGCCCGATGTAATATCACCACGTTCAATTATTGTAACTTCTTGTCCAGCTTTTTGTAAATAATATGCGCAGCATAAACCAATCACGCCGCCTCCAATAATTGTAACCTGTTTGCTCATTTAAATATCGTCGTTAAATTATTTCTGAAATTTTGAGCGGCAAAAATAAATCATTTCGAAGTAGTGATCTGTTTAATAAATTCAGTTTCTTTTTTATCATAAGGCTCGCCGTTGTTTCTGAAAATATCGTGAAACCAAATTTTTGGTTCGGAGCCATCTGGTATTGGAGTATCCCATTGATAAATCGTATTTGTTTTACCGGAAACCAAACCCCAGTTAATTGCGCCGACATTATATTTTTTGAAAACAGGGAGATGTGTTTCAAAACGACTGCCGCGCGTTCTTGCCATATATTCTGTGCAAATAATCGGGCGCTGATATTTTTGCAGATCTTTTATTTCTTTTTCCAACTCATCAGCTTTTCCATAATTATGAAAAGTAATTATATCCGAATGTGCAAGTTGCCAATCATTAAAAGTTTTATTATCGTACCAAATTCCAGCGGTGAGTGGTTGCGATGGTCTAACTTCCCAACTCCATTCAAAAACATCTTTTAATAAAGGCAAACTTGTTTCATTATAATTACTATTACCAGGTTCATTATACAGATCCCACATCAAAATACGCTTATCAGTTTTAAATATGGTAAGAATATCTTGTATATATTTTTTTAATTCACTCCAGGAAGTTGAATCGTTATGCATTTTTTTCCCGGGAGATTGCATCCATCCGCTATTATGTATGCCAGGCTTAGGTTCTGGCTGCTTGCCTGCTTTCGGGTTTTCATTCCAGCAGTCATCAAAAAAAACAAAAATTGTTTTGATGTGATTTTTATCTGCGATGGTTAAATATTTTTCCATTCTTTCTTCAAAACCTTTCGGATCGGTTTGCCAGGGAATATAATGAAGAAAAACACGAACCGCATTCATACCAATATTATTCGCCCAGCTTAATTCACGATCAATCGTCACTGTATCGAATGTTTCAGGCTGCCACATTTCCAGTTCGTTGATCGCTGTGCTGGGAATAAAATTAGAACCAACGATCCAGCGATGTTGTTTATACCAATCGTTTGTTTTTTCGGCTGTCCATATACGTGAGTTTTGTGCTTTCGGCGCGACAAAAATAAAAAACAGGATAAAAACTGAAAATATTTTCTTCATGTAATTGTTTGGGAAAATGATCTAATGTTTATCCGCCCACTTCTTTTCTAATAGTTTGATAAAATATCCACCCACTACACTTCTTGCCTGAAAACCTATTTGTTTGCCATTTGTCGTTTCATGCCAATCGCTCAAAGGCACGCGGGTTGGCGTTCCTGTGGCATATTTATAAACCGGATCAATCAATGCCTCAAAATCTTTTTGGTTGCTCGCCAGAGTTGAAGTCCATAATATCCAATCAGATTTTGTGTAGGTTTTTCTACTGTCTAACGGCAATCCATATTCGTTTTGTTTGGTGAGATAATACTTTACTTCCTTATCATAAACTGACTGCGGAAATAAATGCAAACCAAGTAATTTATCCCAGACAAGATTATATTTCTGACTCCAGGTATTTTTATCATCAAACGTCAAAGCGTAATGATCATCCGCATCCGCCATTTGCATCCATTTTGCAGCGGCGCTTCTTGCAATTTGTTTATATCTTTCAGCAGTAGCATCCTGCCCGTTTATTTCAGCCATGTGCGCATACGCGCCAATTCCTACAATCGCTTTTATAGAAAGATTTGCGTTGCGCGCAAGATGTCCTGCAAAATCATCCGTGCATAATTGATTCGCAGGGTCAATTCCATCATTCACTAAAAAATCAACCCACTGCGATAGCACTTTCCAATGCTGTTTTGCATAATCCGTTTTTCCTTCAGCCTTCACAATTGCAGCAGTTAGGATAATTACATTGCCTGCTTCTTCAACCGGCATATCTTCTCCATAAGTTTGTCCGTTTGCCAACGGATAAGTTCCCAGGTCGTGCGCAGGAAAAGATTTCGTCCATTTTCCACTTTCTGAATAATAAAAAATTCCGTTCAACATTCCTTTTAACAGATCGGGATTATAAATTAGCGTGAGCGGCGCCGAAGGATAAGTTACATCAACCGTCCATATTGAACCGTTACTGAAATTTTCTTTTTGGGGAAAAAGAATTTCATTATTCGGCCCGCGAACTAATTTATGGGCGGCAAGTGATTGGCGATATGCAAGCGCACAAAGTTTTGCATATTTTTCACCGCCGGCATTCATTGCGTCATCATAAAGTTGTTTATCAAACGCTTCACATTTTCCTTTTATCAAAAGATAATCCGCAGAAGCGCGACTTAAAACATCTTCTATTTTACCGCCATCTTTTTTCCACCACGCCTGTAAATTCTGACCAAAATATTGAATTGAATTCAGATCATCATAACCAAGAAGCACTCTTTTTTCAACCGGTTTTACATTTACCTGGAAATCGAATGTTGCAGTCAGTGCGATTTGTTTCGCTTCTACAGGTTTTGATTCAATTTTTGCGGATGGTTTATTGGTAACAAAAGATCGTAAAGCATCTTTTGCATCACCAATTTTCACTGATGATGATTTATCTGTTGCAGCAGCTAAATAAAAATATCCCCAGTCAATTCTTACATCATCTCCTTTTTTCTGCAATATTTTTTGTGTTGTAGTTCCTGTTTTTACTATGGAAAGAATTTCGCTTTTTGATGAGCCGGATGTTACCAATTGATCTTCGTTATCAACCGCAACATTTGCAGAAGCGCTGAAAAATATTTGCACTTCATGCATTCCTTCATCTGTTGGTGTTAGTTTAAAATTAATGTAAGAAACAGGTGTTGAAAGAAGATCAAGATTGTTCATTAATAACGGAGAAAGAAAATCCAGTTCAAGATTTACTGGGCCGCAGGAAAATTCATAAGCAGTTTGTGTGGCTGTTATCATAACACCTTTTTGAGTTGCTGAAATAATATTTTTCGGATCTTCCAACATGCCTAAAAAGTTATAAAATTTTCCATCAACTTTAATTACTCCATGCAATGGCTGATCTTTTCCAGTCCAGTGTTTGGTTTGGCTTTGATTTAAATTATCCGTGAATGACCAAATGCTGAAAAACGGATCATGCGTGATCAACGGATAAGCGGGGGCTTTTTGCATTTGACAAAATGCGGCAATGGGAATTACGGCAGCTAATAGTGAGATTATCTTTTTCATTAGAGAATTTATTACACGAATTAAAACGAATTAACGGATTAATCTACTTTAATAATTCGTGTAATTCGCCTCAATTCGTGCTATTAGAAATTTATTTTGACATCTTTAATAGTTCGTGGTATCCAAACCTGCATATCATCTCCCCCCCGATTTGCCCAAGAATAATATGGAATGGCAGTTACTAATTTTTTTTCAGTCAGAATAGATTGCCCATCCGAACTCACAGTTAGCACAGGCAATTCTGCGCTGATCGTCGTCACTCCATTCAATAAATTTTTTTGAAAATCTGTGTTGAACTTTGCATCTGCCGGCAACAAAATATTCCAAGCTTTTTTATTATTGTCTGAACCTTCAATACAATAAACCAATGGACCGCGCTGCAACGCCGCTTTTCCTGCATCTGCCGAAACTGAATCATTGGCGACAACTTCTTTCACTTCCATTGGCAAATTTAATTCAACGACATCTCCTTTTTTCCATTCGCGCTCAATTACTGCGTATCCCTTTTGTAAATTATAGGCAATATCAGTCCCATTTATTTTTAGTGAGAACTTTTTTACTTCTGTATTTGCAAAACGATACAGATCTCCAGGAACTGCTTTTCCATTTGCCCATCCGGGAATACGGATATTCAATGCCATTTTTGTTTTTTTATCAGCAGAAATATTGATCTTCACATTTCCATCCCACGGATAATTTGTTTGTTGTTCAATTTCAATATTTGCTTTTCCGATTTGCAAATTTGTTTTGCTACCTATAAAAAGATTCACCCAAACATCATTATCCGATCTGTCATAAATATAATTTCCTAACGAAGCAACAAGTCGTGCAATATTTGCCGGGCAACAAGCCGTACCAAACCATTCTCCCCTCGTGTCTTTACCAATTGATGCAAGCGGATTGCCATAAAAAAACCGGTCACCTGTCAATGATAATCCATCCAGCGCTGCATTGTATAAAGTTCTTTCCAGCACATCAACATATTTTGCATCGCCGGTAAGAATATTCATTCGCTGATTCCACAAAACCATTCCCACGCTTGCGCAAGTTTCGCAGTATGCATCGGCGTTAGGAAGGTCATAATCTTTTGAAAAACCTTCATTGTCTCCGCTTGAGCCAATGCCTCCGGTGACATACATATTTCTGTCAACAACATCTTCCCAAACTGCTTTCATCGCTTTCAAATATCCAGTATCACCGGTTGCTGCGGCAACGTCAGCAGCGCCGGTATACAAATACATTGCGCGTACCGCATGTCCGGTAATTTTTGTTTGTTCTTTCACCGGTTTTATATCCTGCCAATAAGCCGGCGTGAACCAACCCATCGCCGTTTGCTGACCGCGTTGTTGCAAATACCAATCTGCAAGTTTCAGGTAGCGATCATTTTTTGTGGTGTGATATAATTTAACAAGAGCCAGTTCAATTTCTTCATGCCCACTTAT
>DATHPY010000669.1:0-3472 GCA_035483315.1 Puia sp.
AGAGCAGCAAGCAGTTTAAACAGGGCACAGATACCAAAATTATCGTCAATATGAGATTGGATCCAAAGTTATCAGAGAGAAAAAAATGTTTGTTCATGAATTTATTCACAAACAAATCGGCAATGTTAGCTTCTTACCGGAAAAAAATCGAAATGATGAAAAAGATAATAGTCATAATCCTTGTGTTCGTTTTTGGATTTGGCATTTCTTCAGACGCACAAATAGAAATTGCTGCCATTATCAAAGAGGGAGTAACCAAAATCATTAAAGCAGTTGATCTGAAAATTCAGAGACTACAAACACAAACCATCTGGCTTCAGAATGCACAAAAGGAAATTGAGAATGTGATGACCAAACTCAAGCTTGATGAAATTTCAGATTGGGTGCAAAAACAAAAAGACTTATACCAGGAATATTACAATGAACTCTGGCAGGTAAAGCAGGTGATCAGTGATTACGATAAAGTGCAACATATTATTTCGCTGCAAACAAAAATCATTAACGAGTATAACTCTGCTTATACACTTTTCAAACAAGACAAAAATTTCTCTGCTTCTGAGATCAGTTGGATGTATAACGTCTATTCCGGTATAATAAACGAGAGTTTAAAAAATGTTGAACAAGCTCTGCTGGTGGTAAATGCACTCGTCACGCAGATGAGTGATGGCGAGCGATTGAAAATTATCGACAACGCGAATTCCGGAATGCAAAAAAATTACAATGATCTCAAGCAATTTAATTCGCAAAATATTCAACTGAGTTTGCAAAGGGCTGCTGAAAATAACGATGCTGGATCAGTTAAGCAGCTTTATGGTTTGCAATAGACCCGCCCGCGCAATCCAGCCTTTCAGCAATCTAAAGGCGGATTGCAGCGGTACGGGAATTTGAAGAAAAGTTAAAAAAGAGAGCAAATGAAAAAAATATTTTCGGTGACTGTATGTTTTTTGCTTCTTGTATCATTTGCGGATGCACAGACTTTTTCTGAATGGTTCAGACAAAAGAAAACGCAAATAAAATATTTGATCCAGCAGATCGCTGCTTACGAAGTGTTGTTAGATTATACGACTAAGGGTTACAATATCGCTCAAACTGGGTTGACATTTATCGGGGACATGAAAAAAGGCGAATTTGATCTGCATACTACCTATTTCAACTCTTTACAAGTGGTCAGTCCAAACGTGTCAAAATATTCGAGGATCAATGATATCATTTCCTATGAGATTGCGATCATGAGCGACTTCAAAAAAATTTTGCAAACAAAAAATATGAATCCTGCAGAAACGAATTATTTGAATGCTGTTTATAATAACATGAATAACGAGTGCAATAAATCTATCGATGAATTAATTGATATCGTTACCGATGATACATACACGATGAAAGACGATCAGCGCATTAAAAGAATTGATGGTATTTATTATGACATGAAAAATAAATATGCGTTCTCGCAAAGTTTTACTTCTGAGGCTGCTATGCTTTCCCTGAACCGGATCAGCGAAACGGGTGATGAAAGCATGCTAAACAATTTATATAACATCAAATGAGGAGAAAAATGGGAAAAGGAGTTTTCATAACTAAAACATTTCGTGCCGTTAAGCAGATTGGAGAAATTTCAGCCGATGTATTGATGATGGCAAAGGCCGCAAACGGCATATTTGAAGAAGAAAGGAAATGTATCGTTATGTCATTTAATAAATGGCTGAACCGGTGCAATGAACAAATCAAAAAAATGCAAAGTGCCATACGTATGACCCAAGACATACATCGTTTCGAATCAATTTTTACATCTGTAAAAAAGATACTCACTAATTTTCAAAAACTTCAAAAAAAATTTTACATACTCTGCGCCCAAAGAATTAAGAAGCTCAGATATACCACAGAAATTAAACACATTTTAAAAACCTGTTCGTTGTAATAATTCTAATCCTGAAATAAATATGAAAAAAATTATCGTTGTCATATTGGTTTTGATTTATTCAACTATTAATGCACAAACTTTTGAAGTGGAGCAACTGATCCTGGACTATCAAAAACTGACTGAACTAAAAAGTATTTTGAGTGAACTCAAAACCGGTTATCAAATCCTTAGTACCGGCTATGAAACGATCAGAAGTATTTCAGAAGGCAATTTCAATTTGCATAATGCATTCTTAAGTGCATTACTTGCTATTAATCCTGCCGTAAAGAATTATAAGCATGTGGCTGATATTATTTCTTACCAGTCTAGCATTGTTTCAGAATACAAATCTGCGTTCAACCGGTTCAAGCAGGATAAACATTTTACACCTGATGAGATTTCTTATCTGGGAACTGTATATGGAAATCTGTTTAATGAGAGTTTAAATGACATCATCAATCTTACGAATGTGCTCACGGCTAATACCATGCGCATGAGCGATGATGAAAGATTGCATGCTATTGATGGTATTTATTTGTCTACAAAAAATCAGTTGATGTTTGTCAGAAGTTTTAATAATTCAACAACGCTGCTGGCGATTGACAGGGCGACGGAAGCAAATGATGCGGAAAGTGCAATGAAGTTATATGGCTTGGAGTAGCCGGAGTATAAAATGTGTGTATGAAAATGTGTAGTTTGAAATATATAACGGTGATGGGTATGCTCTTTTTGTTACCCAATGTAATTTTTGCCCAAAGCGGGATTGCTGGTGATCTGAAAGGACTTCAATCTGTACTGGATACTATTTACAACCAGATGCTGCCACTCTGTTCGAGTTTGATAGGAGTAGGCAGAGGGCTTGCCGGATTTGCAGCGACCTGGTATATCGCTTACAGAGTGTGGAGGCATATTGCTAATGCAGAACCAGTAGACTTCTATCCGTTATTCCGTCCATTCGTGATTGGATTTTGTGTGCTGATATTTCCTTCTGTCATCGCGCTCATGAATGGTGTGTTACAGCCGACGGTTACCGCTACCAATGCGATGGTGAGTGACTCAGATGCAGCCATTGCACAACTGCTCGCACAAAAACAACAAGCTGTTCAAAATTCTGATTTCTATAAAATGTATGTTGGTCCCGATGGCAATGGTGACCGCGAGAAATGGTATGAGTACACGCATCCGGATGACCCCACCGGCGCGAATGAAGGCATGTTTGAAAGCATCGGCAATGACATAAAATTTGCAATGGCGAAAATGAGTTACAACTTTCGCAACGCGATCAAGGAATGGATGAGTGAAGTGTTGCAGGTTTTATACGAAGCGGCTGCACTTTGCATTAATACGATCAGAACTTTTTATTTAATTGTTCTGGCGATACTCGGCCCGATTGTCTTTGGCATTTCTGTCTTTGATGGACTTCATCATACGCTAAGGTCATGGATTGCGCGGTACATCAATATTTTTCTCTGGCTTCCTGTTGCGAATATTTTTGGCAGCATCATCGGGAAGGTGCAACAGAATATGATACAGCTCGACATTAACCAGATCCAGGCGAATGGAGATACTTTTTTT
>DATHPY010000670.1:0-9263 GCA_035483315.1 Puia sp.
GTTATAAAAATTCCATCAAGTGGTTAAAAACTTTGCCGCGCGACGGAAAAAAGATGTTGGTTAAAGCCGGCGAAGAAAATGCAGGCTTAATGGATATTGGGAATGGTTTCGGAGTAGTTTTTAAAATTGAATCGCATAATCATCCTTCTGCTATTGAACCTTTTCAAGGAGCGGCAACCGGGGTTGGCGGCATTCACCGCGATATTTTTACAATGGGCGCACGCCCGATCGCTTCATTAAATTCTTTGCGTTTTGGTAATTTGAAAGAAACAAAAACACAACGTTTGCTTGCAGGTGTTGTTCACGGAATTGGGCATTACGGAAATTGTTTTGGCGTGCCGACTGTCGGCGGTGAAATTTATTTTGAAGAATGTTATCACACAAATCCATTGGTCAATGCAATGAGTGTTGGCATTTTAAAAAACAGTGAAACTATTTCCGCGACTGCTGAAGGAATTGGCAATCCGGTAATGTTTGTTGGCAGTGCAACGGGTAAAGATGGTATTGGTGGCGCTTCGTTTGCGTCTGCAAATATCACTGAAGAAAGCACGGAAGAATTGCCTGCTGTTCAGGTTGGTGATCCTTTCCAGGAAAAAAAATTATTGGAAGCTTGTCTCGAAGTGATCCAAACCGGAGCAGTTGTTGGTATGCAGGATATGGGCGCGGCGGGAATTATTTGTTCAACTGCGGAAATGAGTGCAAAAGGAAAATCGGGTATGCGGATTGACCTGGATAAAGTTCCTGCACGGCAACAAAATATGAAAGCGTGGGAATTATTATTGAGTGAAAGCCAGGAGCGCATGTTGATGGTTGTTGAAAAAGGAAAAGAAAATTTAGTAACAGCAATATTTGAAAAATGGGATTTACCATGTTCACAAATAGGGGAGGTGACGGGAGATGGCTTATTGAAATTTTATATGCACGAAGAATTGGAAGCCGAAATTCCTGCGGAAGAATTAGTTCTTGGTGGTGGTGCACCACAATACTCGAGGGAATATAAAATGCCACAATATTTAGAGAAGATAAAAAATTTCAACCCGGATAATATTGAAGTGCCTGATGATCTAAAATTTGCTGCTGAGCAAATCATTTCCATTCCAAATATTGCTTCAAAAGAATGGGTCGCGGTTCAATATGATAGTACAGTTGGTACGGCAAATTCTTCAACAAATCAGCAAAGTGACGCGGCAATTATTTTGGCAAAAGAAGCTGGCAAAGCATTAGCCGTAACCACTGATTGTAATAGTCGTTATGTTTTTGCCGATCCATATAAAGGCGCGATGATCGCAGTTGCAGAAGCTGCGCGCAATATTGTTTGCAGCGGCGGAACTCCACTTGGTGTTACCAATTGTTTGAATTTTGGAAATCCTTATGATCCCGAAGTTTATTACCAATTTGTAGAAGCAATTAAAGGAATGGGTGATGCTTGCCGAAAATTTGATACGGGAGTTACGGGAGGTAATGTTAGTTTTTATAATCAGAGCCCTAACGGTGCCGTATATCCCACGCCAACAATTGGCATGGTTGGTCTTCTTGACGATGTAAAAAATAAAATGACCTTAGATTTTAAAGAAGAAGGGGACTTCATTTTTCTTATTGGCAAAAGTAATGGGGATATTAATTCGTCTGAATATTTACATAAACTGCATGGTGTGGAATTCAGTCCTGCTCCGCATTTTGATATTGAAGAAGAGTTTCAATTGCAGCAAAAAGTAAGTGAATTAATAAAAAAGAAATTGATCGAATCTGCTCATGATGTAAGTGAAGGTGGATTATTCGTCACGCTTGCTGAATCTGCGTTTCCAAATAATTTAGGGTTTGATGTAGTCGCTTCTGATTTCAACATCAGGAAGGACGCTTATTGGTTTGGCGAATCACAGAGTAGAGTCGTAGTGAGTGTTCAACCGGAAAAAATAAATGAATTTAAAAAAGCGCTTGGCGATCATCCATATGATGAATTAGGAATAGTAACAGATGGTTCTGTAGAAGTGGATGGAATGAACTGGGACAATATTTTTTATTGGAAAGAGAAATATGATAACGCGATAGGCGATCTGCTTTCAGCCGAAAAAAGCGAAGAAGCTCTCACCGCTTTATGATTATCCCGCAGGCACACTTCGAAATTTTTTCTTCAAACGCAAAAACGGCGATTCAAGGTAATGGTAGGATAATTTGCTTATTGCAATGGTAAAGGCAAGACTCAGTACAGCAAATAAAAAATAACTAATTCCATTTGTGAAGCTGATACCTATAAACTTTGCGAGAGTTATGAGCGATAAAATTACTACTGTGTGAAAAACATAAAGTCCATAACTGATCTTTCCTAATCTTGAAAAAATATTTTTTTCTGAAAAATAGATAAACGTTGATGATGTTGCGACGAGCGCCACTAAAATCGCAAACACTGATGCTGATATGATCGGAAAATACAGATCATCAATCCGTCTCAATTCCCAAAACTGATAGAAGTAAAAAAATACCAATGCTAAAAAGGTAAAACTGTTTCGCAAGGTAGCATTGATTGAACCAACTACTTTTTTAATCAGCGCAGGTTTATAAGCGATCAGCCAACTGATAAAACTTCCGGCGCAGAAATAATCAAGCTTTGATATCACATCAATATCATAATAATTTTTTTGAGGAAATTGAATATAGAACCAAATTCTATAAGCAATACCTGCGATCCAAAGTATTGAAAACATTTTCGGCATATTTTTTAAAGAAACAAATTTGAAAACGATAAACCACAACAGGTAAAAATGTTCTTCAACACATAAGGACCAGAATACGCGCAGTGGCGCTCCATTCGGAAAATTATTGTGAATGATCATTTGATAGTTTTCCAGGAAGGTTATTGAAAAAAAAATATTGGGTGAATATCCTTCTGATGAACCAATATGAAATGTAGCAGTAATAAAATTATTAAGATAAGCGATGGCAATTCCTGTAAAAAAAAGCGGCCAGATCCGGAGGGAGCGTCTTGAAAAATAATTAAACCCGTTTATTGTGCCTGAAACATTTTTTTCAAATGTCAGCAGGTAAGTAATAAGAAAACCACTAAGCACAAAAAAGAAATCAACACCAATTCCGCCACCATCAGAAATTAGTTTGTAAAACTGATTATCTTCGCTAACAGGCAGATGAAGAAGGAATATGCGGAAAAAAGCAAAAAAACGCAGTGCGTTAAAGGTGTGAAATGTCAAACGATTTTCTTGCATATTATTCATTCAAATATCTGATTTAAGCATGATCCAAAAAAATAGTAAAATAGTGGTAACTGGCGCTGCGGGATTTATCGGCAGTTGTCTTGTAGGATATCTTAATTACAAAGGGTTCTCAAAAATAATTTTGGTTGACGATTTTAGCCGGAAGGAAAAATTAATCAATCTTGAAAATAAAAGATTTTCTGATATCGTTGAGCGCAGCGAATTTTTTGAATGGCTCTTTGAAGAAAAACCAAAAATAGATTTATTCTTCCACATCGGCGCGCGCACAGACACCATGGAATTTAATTATTCCATTCATCAAAAACTTAATGTTGAATATTCAAAAATGGTTTGGGACTATTGTACCGTGCACGATATTCCGTTGATCTATGCTTCTTCCGCTGCCACTTATGGAAATGGCGAATTAGGTTATGATGATGATGACAATAATGTTATCAATATTTTGCGGCCACTAAATCCTTATGGCATTTCTAAAAATGAATTCGATAAATGGGTCTTACATCAAAGAAACCATCCGACTTTTTGGGCAGGATTAAAATTCTTCAATGTTTATGGACCAAATGAATTTCACAAAGGAAGAATGGCGAGTGTGATCTTTCATGCGTTTAATCAAATCAAAAAAAATGGAGAAGTAAAATTGTTCAGATCTTATCATCCTGATTATAAAGATGGAGAGCAATTGCGCGATTTTATCTATGTAAAAGATATTTTGAAAGTTTGTTATTGGCTGATGGAACATCAACCTACTTCGGGCATTTATAATGTCGGTACCGGTAAAGCGAGATCATTCAGTGATTTGGCGAATGCAACATTTGGAGGATTGGACATAAAACCAAAAATTGAATTTGTTGATATGCCGGATGACATCCGGTTCACGTATCAATATTTTACAGAAGCAAAAATGAATAAACTTCGCGGTGTTGGTTATATGGAAGAGTTTTATTCTCTGGAAAAAGGCGTTGATGATTACGTCAGAAATTATCTTGCCAAAGGAAAAAATTATTAGATGATTAAAAAGAAATCAATCCCCGGCAATAGTAATCATATAGTTGTCGGGGTTTTTTATTTAATTTTAGACTTACTAATTAGCTCACAACATGAATAAAAAAATCGGCATCATCGGTGGCGGAAACTTAGGCGCAGCAATTGCAGAAGGTTTGATACAAAGTGGTTTTGTTTTGCCCAAGCATATTCTCATTACCAAAAGAAATATTCAGACATTGCATGCTTTGGAAAGAAAAGGAGTTTTGGTGAGTGATAAAAATGAAGAAGCTGTTCGTTATGCAGATTTAATTATTCTTGCCGTAAAACCATTCCAGATTGATGATGTATTAAGCAGTTTGAAAAAAGAATTTAAAGAAGGAAAACACATACTGGTGTCCGTTATAACAGGCGTAAGCATCGAACATATTTCCGGAATTATTGGCAAAAAAATTTCCATTGTACGAGCTATGCCAAACACCGCAATTGCCATTCAGCAAAGCATGACATGTATTGCTGCAAAAGATATTGACGAAGAACAATTTCAGTATGTAACAGATATTTTTAATCAACTCGGAAAATCTGTGCGCATTGATGAAAAATTAATGAACGCCGCAACCGTGCTTGGCGCTTGCGGAACTGCATTTGCCATGAGATATATCCGCGCTAATATACAAGGTGGTATTGAAATTGGTTTTGATGCGGCAACAGCCAACTTGATTGCTGCCCAAACAGTAAAAGGCGCATCAGAATTATTGCTTACAAAAGGCGCTCACCCGGAGCAGGAAATTGATAAGGTAACAACTCCAAAAGGCTGCACAATTGCCGGTTTAAACGAAATGGAACACCGTGGTTTTAGCTCTTCACTAATTAAAGGATTGGTTGCCAGCTATGACAAAATTGCCGGTGATTAGATTGTGAATTTCTTTTTTAACCTGATTAAAATAATTTAATGAAATCTCCGTTTTTATATCGTCTAAGTAGTTTTACTTAGATAGTTTTTGAAAATAATAGTCTAAATCCAAACCCTAAATGAAAAAGCGATTAAATCTAATTGTTCTAATTGCCGAAGTTGCATGCATAGTTTTAATGCATTCTTTCAAAACAAATCACTCAGAAAAAATTAATCAATCGGTTGCACAAAAATTTATTGATCTGAATAAATTTCAATCAATAAAATCTTACACAATTTCGAGTTTGAAATAAATTATTTTTCACAGATTTCGCGGATTCTCACACATAAAACTCAAAGTCATTAACCTGGAACCTTTGTGAATAATATTTTTATTTTATTCTTGCTTTAAAAAACGCCAATGTGTTTTTGTAAGCATCTTCTTTTGCAGCCTTATCAAAAATCGGGTTGCTAGGATTTGCAAAAGCGTGATCGGCGTCATATCTTTTTACTGTCAGATTTTTTTCTGCCTTTTTCATATTCTCTGCAAATTCATCAACAACTTTTGGATTGATCCATTGGTCTTTATTGGCAAAAATTGCCAGCACATCTGCATGAAGTGTTTTTAATTTATCAACATCTTTTTCCGGCATTCCATAATATATAACACAACCTGCAGCTTGTTTACCGGCAAGCAAAGATGCCTGCAAACTCCAGCCACCGCCAAAACACCAGCCGATAGTATAAATTTTTGCATCCGGTCCAACATAAGCGATAGCAGCCTTAATAATGGTTTCAATTCTTTCTGTTTTTGCCTCCTGCATATATTTGCCCGCATATTCACGTGTAGCGGCAACTTTGCCATCATACAGATCCACGGCAATTACATTAACATTACCAACATCATTCCACAAGGCTTCGCTTTCTTTTTTTACATAATCATTCAATCCCCACCATTCCTGGAAAACGAAAATGTAATTGTTGGTTGGCTTTTTTGATTTTATTTCCCAACCCAAGCAATCCGAGCCGTCAGCTCCTTTATAGGTTATTGATTTGCCATTATCACTTTTAAAAAAGAAAGGAAGCGGCAAAGGATGGCTCGCTATAAAACTTTTGTCTGAAGCAAGCTGCGCGAAAGATTCCGTTGCAGATGCGGCGCAGCAACTCATTTTTTGAGCCTGGGTAGCTAATGATAAAACCATTGCTATTAAACAGAGAAACCAATTTTTCATATAAATGCTTTTTAGTTTGAAATAATATACGAAGCCTTTTAAAAGAAGAAATACAATTACACGAATTTAAAAAAATAGTCCCTGACTAATTCGTGTAATTCGTAAAAATTCGTGTGATAAAGCATTTGATAATCATTTAAACCTCAATTTATCCACAAGTTTTCATAGAGATTTTTAGTATAGAAAAAATTGGCGTAGGTTTGTATGACCTCTCGGAATTAGATTTACATTTTCCTCAGGTCAGGAATAGCAAAAGTTAAGGCAGAAATTTTACACTAGAAATTGTTGAGCAAAGAGACTGACGTCGAAGTGAGTGACACAACGATGTGGGCTGAGTTTTTTTGTTGGGTTCAAAATTAAATTGATAATATCTTTTTATGGCTAAATACATTTTTGTTACTGGTGGTGTTACTTCTTCACTCGGAAAAGGAATTGTCGCTGCGTCACTCGCAAAATTATTGCAGGCGCGTGGATTGAGAGTAACTATCCAAAAATTTGACCCATATATAAATGTTGATCCGGGAACGCTTAATCCTTACGAGCATGGCGAATGTTACGTAACTGAAGATGGCGCGGAAACTGATCTCGATCTTGGTCATTATGAAAGATTTTTAAGCATCTACACTTCGCAGGCAAATAATGTAACTACAGGAAGAATTTATCAAACAGTTATTAATAAAGAAAGGGAAGGCGCATATCTTGGAAAAACCGTGCAAGTAATTCCGCACATAACGGATGAAATAAAAAGAAGAATGCTTTTGCTCGGTCAAACGCAGGAGTATGATATTATAATTACAGAGATTGGGGGAACTGTTGGTGATATCGAATCGCTGCCATTTATTGAAGCAGTTCGTCAATTGCAATGGGAAATGCCCGAAGAAGATTGCGTCGTCGTGCATCTTACATTGATCCCCTATTTAAAAGCTGCGCAGGAATTAAAAACAAAACCAACTCAGCACAGTGTAAAATTATTAAGTTCGGAAGGTGTTAACCCCGATATCATTGTTTGCAGAACTGAGCAGCCGCTTTCATTGGAGATTCGCAGAAAAATTGCACAATTCTGCAATGTAAAACCCGAAGCAGTTATTGAAGCTGCCGATGCGCCAACTATTTATGAAGTGCCCGTTGCGATGATGCGCGAAAAATTAGATGTTATTTGTTTAAAGAAATTAAATATCACAGATTACCACGAACCTGAATTGACAAAATGGAAAGAATTTCTCGACAAATTAAAATATCCGAAAAGCAGAGTTAATATTGGATTGATTGGAAAATATATTGAGTTGCAGGACGCATATAAATCAATTCTTGAATCATTTATTCATGCAGGAGCAATAAATGAATGTAAAGTTCAGGTTGTAAATGTACATAGTGAATTTATTACTGAAGAAAACGTCGCCGAAAAACTTGGCAATCTGGATGGATTACTTGTTGCGCCGGGATTCGGGCATCGCGGAGTGGAAGGAAAAATCACAGCTGTAAAATATGCACGTGAAAATAATCTTCCTTTCTTCGGAATATGTTTGGGAATGCAAATGGCGGTAATTGAATTTGCGCGCAATGTTTTAGGATTGAATGATGCTCATTCAACAGAAATGAATCCTAACACTTCGGATCCGGTAATTGATCTGATGGAAGAACAGAAAAAGATATCCGCAAAAGGCGGAACGATGCGTTTAGGCGCTTATCCCTGTGTAATTCTCGAAGGAAGTTTGGCTAATGAAATTTATCGCAAGAAAGAAATTAGCGAACGTCACCGGCATCGTTGGGAATTTAATAACGCTTACCTGAAAAAATTTGAAAACGCAGGAATGATCCCGAGTGGAAAAAATCCAGAAAGCGGATTGGTAGAAATAATTGAATTGCATAATCATCCATTTTTTATCGGCGTTCAATATCACCCTGAATTAAAAAGTACGGTAGAAAACCCACATCCCGTTTTTGTTCATTTTATTAAAGCGGCAAAAGAATTTGCTGAAAGAAAAAACTCACTTAAAACTCAACATTTGCAAAGCGAAATATTGGTTCATGGTTCATAGATAACGGTCAATAAGAAAGCTTTCTTTACTATTAACTATTTACTACAAACTATTAACCGCTAACTCATATCTTTGCACCTCCTAAAACTTTAATATAAAATGGGTACGGACAGAAATACCATTATCGGTTATGTGTTGCTCGGAATTCTCCTATTGACATATATTTTTATTTCGACAAAAAGCAGCCAGGATTTAGCCAAACAAAAAAAGATTTTTGACGATTCTGTTGCGTTGGTAAAAAAGCACCAGGATTCTGTTTTAAAAACAGCAGATACTGCAAAAGCTCAGATCGCCGCTAAAGTTGACACAACTGGTTTCAACAAAGCAATTGGCGGAACAGAACATTTGACCATAGTGGAAAACGATGTTTTGAAAATTGTTTTTACAAATAAAGGCGCACAACCCAAAGAAGTCGAATTAAAAAAATATAATTCTTACGACAGTACGCCGGTGAAGATCATGGATTCTTCAAGCAACACAAAAATTTCTTACGCAATCAACAATTCAAATGGATCAGCACAAATTGCTGATTTATATTTTGACGATGGCGCGGTGGTAAAAAATGCGGATGGAAGTCAAACAGTAAATTTTAAATTGGCAACTTCATCTGGTGAAGCGATAACACATCAGTTTACTATTCCTGCTTCCGGATATTTGATTGACTGGAATCTGCAGATCAACAATCCTGATAAATTATTCACACAAAATAATTTTAATTTATCCTGGCATGTTCAGTTAGAAAGAATTCAGAAAAACATTATTTACGAAAAACGATTGTGCAATATCGGTTTTTATGAAGATGAAAGCTTTGATTACATTTCATCTCACACAGATAAAGCTTTCGATAAACCTGTGCAATGGCTTTCCGTTTCGCAACAATTTTTCAACACTA
>DATHPY010000671.1:0-3997 GCA_035483315.1 Puia sp.
GATGTAAATAATAAGATAAAAAACGTCATCATAACACATCTTGATGGAAAAGAAAAGATAGAAGTGTTTCTTCATCCGGCAAAAATGTGGCATTTGTATACAGATTTTGAAAAAGGAAAAGTTGTTGGCGGAAGAATAGAAACGGTAAGAATGTTTGGTATCATCGCCGGATTTATTTTACTTATTGCGTGCATCAATTTTATGAATCTTTCCACGGCGCGAAGCGAGAAACGTGCGAAAGAAGTTGGCATTCGAAAAGTTGTCGGCGCGCAAAAACAATCATTGATCGGTCAGTTTATCAGCGAATCAATTTTACTTGCTTTGATTGCAGGTATAATAGCGCTTGGCATTGTACAGCTTAGTCTTCCGGCGTTTAATACACTTACAGAAAAGGAACTTCATGTTGGTTATGGAAATATTTATTTCTGGATAACAGCAATTTCATTTGTGTTATTTACCGGAGTGTTGGCTGGAAGTTATCCTGCATTTTATTTGTCTTCCTTTCAACCGGTAAAAGTTTTAAAAGGAACATTCAAAGCGGCACATGCAGCTATTAGCCCGCGAAAAGTATTGGTAGTTCTTCAATTTACATTTGCGATCATTCTTATTATTTGTACCATAATTGTTGAGAAGCAAATAACTTATGGGCAGGAAAGACAACTCGGTTATGCAAAAGATAACCTGATCTATCATTTCATCACTGGTGACATTGATAAAAATTACGCACTCATCAAACAGGAGTTATTAAGTAGCGGCACTGCAGTTTCTGTTACTAAAACAAGTGCGCCTCTTACTGAAGGATGGAGTAATACCTGGGGAATGGAATGGTCTGGGAAGGATTTAAATGACAAAACTATTTTCAATCGTTTTTGTGAAGATGAAGATCTTGTAAAAACAGCAGGCTTCACTTTATTGGAAGGTCGGGATATGGACTTGAAAGATTATCCATCTGATTCACTGGCATGTTTGGTCAACGAATCTGCAGCCAAGCACATGAAATTAAAAAATCCTATCGGACAAATTTCAAAAACAGACGGTAAAGACTGGCATATAGTGGGTGTGATTGAAGATTTTATTCTTCAGTCCCCTTATCGCCCGTTAGATCCAATGTTTATTGAAGGCAGCAAAGGATGGTTCAATGTCATCCACATGAAATTTAATAAAGCCAGAAGTATGACGCAAAATTTACAGGCTGCCGAAAAAATATTTAAGAAATATAATCCTGAATATCCTTTCGAATATAAATTCATTGACCAGGAATATGCCGAAAAATTTGCAGACACTAAACGCATCGGCACGCTCATCGGACTTTTTGCGTCGCTCACCATTTTTATTTCTTGTCTCGGATTATTCGGACTCGCAACCTATATGGCAGAAAACCGGATCAAAGAAATTGGAGTAAGAAAAGTTTTAGGCGCATCAGTTTTCAGCATCACTTCATTGTTGTCAAAAGAATTTTTGATGCTGGTTCTTATTTCTATTCTTATTGCATCTCCCGTTGCGTGGTATGCAATGCACAAATGGTTATTGAATTATGATTATCGCATCAGCATTCAGTGGTGGGTATTTATTGTAGCCGGACTTTTATCAATTATTATTTCATTGGCAACAGTGAGTTTCCAGGCAATAAAAGCAGCGGTTGCAAATCCGGTGAAAAGTTTGAGAACGGAATGAATGCAATTGATAATTGATAATGGATAATTGATAATGAAGAAAATGTTGAATAGAACCGGCATTCATGCCGGTGTAAAAAAATATTTCTCGCAAAGTCAAGTCACGAAGACGAAGGAATACAAAGTTGAAAATTATTCAAAAGATGAAATGGAAGATAAAATGGTTATTAAAGTTATAAAGCACCGTCCTTCTCTGAGCGGAGAAGGATAAGAGGATGAGGCTGGATAATTGAAAATGAATAATTGATAATAATGAATGCTTTGAATAGCCTCGAGCTTCAGGTCGTGGAATGATTTTAAAATTTGCGATTTAGAATTTGTGAAATAGAGTACAATAGAGAACAAACAGCACAAGAGCTCGACGCAACGGTGCTGAAAAAAGGACAAATGTTTGGAGCCAAAAAAATTAGAAATAAGGAATAAGAAAGTAAGAGAAATTACAACGCACAGAAATCGTATTTCGTAATTCATATTTCGTAAATGTAAAAGCCATGTTTAAAAATTATTTCAAAATTGCCTGGAGAAATTTACTGAAGAATAAAGTTTATTCCATTATAAACATTACCGGTTTAGCAAGCGGAATGGCTGTTGCGATGATAATCGGATTATGGATATACGACGAAGCTTCTGCCAACAGACATTTTAAAAATTACGAAACCCTTTACCAGGTGATGATGCACCAGACTTTTGATGGCGTTCGTTATTCGCAACAAGCATTGCCTTTTCCGATAGGTGAAGAACTGAAAAGTAAATATCCGGATTTTAAAGGCGTGGCCATGTGTGATTGGGGCACGCTGCATTCTTTGATATACGGAGAAAAGAAATTTAATAAGTTCGGGCATTTTATTGGTGAAGATGCAGTGAATATGTTCTCTTTAAAAATTTTGGCTGGTGATAAAGATCCGTTGCATGATCCTTATTCAATTGTGTTGACCGATGAAATGGCTAAAACAATTTTCGGAAATGAAGATCCTATTGGCAAAACGCTGAAGTTGGATAATCAAACTAATTTAAAAGTAACGGCTGTTGTTCCCAAGCAACCAAAAAACAGTTCGTTCGGTTTTGATTATTTAATTCCCTGGCAATTGCAGGAAACTATTTATACGTGGATAAAACAATTTCACAAAACAAACTGGGGAAATAATTCATGGCAGGTTTTCGTGCAGCTGAATGATAATGCAAGTGAAAAAAGTGTCGATACTAAAATAAAAAATGTGGTCATCTCTCATTTCACAGATGAAAATACACTGAAGCATATTATTCCTGAAGTGTTCATTCACCCAATGGCTAAATGGAGGTTGTACGGTGATTTTGAAAATGGAAAGAATACCGGCGGTTTTATAAAATACGTTCGCATGTTTGGCATTTTAGGTATTATCGTTTTACTGATCGCGTGTATAAATTTTATGAATTTAAGTACAGCACGTTCAGAAAAAAGAGCGAAGGAAGTTGGTGTTAGAAAAGCAGTTGGCTCGGGAAGAAAACAACTCATCAGCCAGTTTTTAAGTGAATCCATGCTTATCTCTGCACTTGCATTTGTATTGGCTTTAGGAATAGTGCTGATCGCTTTGCCGTTTTTTAATAAGCTTACCGACAAAGTAATGAGTTTGCAATTGGCAAACCCGCTTTTTTGGATCATCATGATCATGTTCACGCTGATCACCGGGTTATTGGCCGGAAGTTATCCAGCATTTTATCTTTCGTCTTTTAATCCCGTGCGCGTATTGAAAGGAAATTTAAAAGCAGGAAAAAGCAGTTCTTTACCGCGAAAAATATTAGTGGTACTTCAGTTCTCAAGCTCCGTAATATTAATGATCGGAACAATTGTGATCAATCAGCAGATACAATATGGAAAAGATCGTCCAATCGGTTTTAATAACAAAGGATTGATATCAGTGTACTGGTCTGATGACATCGCTAAAAGCTTTGAAGTTTTGCGACAGGAAATGCTTAGTTCCGGCGCAGTGATATCTGTTACACAAAGTAATTCGCCCCCTTCTGAAATTTACAGCAGTAACAATGGTTGGGAATGGAAAGGCAGTCAGCCAATTGAAAAAGCAACTGTCTTTTCTACAATCGCCACTACTTACGACTATACAAAGACGTTAGGTATAAAATTGGATGATGGCAGAGATTTTTCAAGAGACTTTGCAGACTCAAATTCAGTGATCTTAAACCAGGCTGCGGTAAAACGCATGCGACTGAAAAACCCGGTTGGAGAAATCTTGAAGTGGAATGATAAACCAATGAGAGTGATCGGTGTGATACCTGATATACAAATGGAATCTCCGTACCGGCCAATTTCTCCACTCACGATCATATTT
>DATHPY010000672.1:0-9544 GCA_035483315.1 Puia sp.
AAAATAAATTTTCGGTCATCATAAATTTTTAAACACTGCTTATGTATTTCAGAAAAAAAATCCTCTTTATTATTTTATTGATCTCTTCGAACATTGTTTTTGCGCAGGATAGTGTGAGTTTATCACAATTAATTTCAGCAGAAAAAATGTTTGATCTTGATTTCACTTCGGCAAAACGCGATTCAATATTAAGTGGCGCTGCTGATAATTTGAGACTGTATCATTATCTGCATCAAAACAGTTTATCCAATGATATTCCATTGCCGTTGTGGTTCGATCCGGTTCTTCCCGGAAAACATTTTTCCAAACAACAGCTTCCAATAAAATGGAACATTCCGGATAATGTATCGCTTCCTCAAAATAAAAATGAACTTGCTTTTTATTCTATTTCACAACTCGCATCATTAATAAAAAATAAAAAGATCACTTCTGTTGAACTTACAAAATTTTATATCGAAAGATTAAAAAAATATTCGTCAACACTTCATTGCGTCATCGAACTCACAGAAGATATTGCATTGAAACGCGCAGCAAAAGCAGATGCAGATCTTGCCAAAGGAATTTATAAAAGTCCATTGCAGGGAATTCCATATGGTTTGAAAGATCTGTTCGCCGCGAAAGGAACGCATACAACGTGGGGAACTCCGCCTTATAAAGATCAAATGATCAATGAAAATTGTTTTGTCGAAAGACAATTGGAAAAAGCCGGCGCAGTGTTAATCGCAAAATTATCATTAGGAGAATTGGCAATGGATGATGTTTGGTTTGGCGGTCTCACGAGGAATCCGTGGAATATCAATACGGGTTCTGGCGGTTCATCTGCAGGTTCAACAGCAGCAACAGTTGCCGGGCTTGTTCCCTTTGCAATTGGCACAGAAACTTTTGGTTCTATTGTTGATCCTTCCATGCGATGCGGCGCAACAGGATTAAGACCAACTTACGGAAGTATTTCACGAACCGGCGCGATGGCGTTATGCTGGAGCTCAGATAAAATCGGACCAATTTGCAGAAGCGCGGAAGACGCAGCAATCGTGTTTGCATACGTTCACGGCGCAGATGATGATGACAGATCTTCGCGCAACATGCCTTTTAATTACACCGGAAAAATTGATCTCAGCAAATTAAAAGTTGCTTATGTAAAAAATTATATTGACACGCTGCCTGATAGTTCTCCGGAAAAACAAGCAATAGAAACGCTGAAAAAAGCTGGTGTAAAAATTACTTCATTTGAATTTCCTCATCACTTGCATGCAGATGCGATATTAGGACTGATCATCGGCGCGGAATCTGCAGCTGCTTTCGATGAACTCACGCTAACAAATAAAGATGATGAAATGGTTCAACAAAATAAAGATAGGTGGCCAAATACATTTCGCACTGCGCATTTTGTTCCAGCTGTTGAATACATCAATGCGTGCCGCATGCGCTATCTCATCATGCAAAAAATGGATTCCGTTTTTTCTCAGTATGATATTGTTATTGCACCGCCGGAAGTTGGCGAACAATTGGGCGCAACAAATCTCAGCGGCAATCCTTCTATTACGTTGCCAATTGGATTTACAAAACAAGGAATGCCGGTTTGTATTTCGTTTATAGGAAAATTATTTGACGAAGCTACTTTGGTTGCGTTCGCAAAAAAATACCAGGATGCTACAGATTTTCATTTGCAACATCCAAAAATGTTTCAATAAAAAACAGGGGAAACTTTTTTGATACCGACTTCGGTTTTTCATAGCATCATCGTTGCGTCGCAATCCATTCATCGGTTGTGCAAATATTGAGCTGTGGGTTTATTACCGGCAATTTCAAGAAAATTTAACCACGATACAACATCTTTTTAAATCTGTGCAATCCGCGTAATGTGTGAGAAACTTTTTTTATTCTTCTTCAACTTCAGTTTTCACTTCACGCTTAACAATTGGTAATTTTTCCGACATTTCATTAATGAGCTGAGCGATCAGCGAGGTCCATCCTGTTTGATGACTTGCGCCCAATCCGTAACATTTATCTCCGTGAAAAAATTCATGAAACAATAATAAATTTTCATTTCCCGGTTTTTTATAAAACCAATTATAGTCGCCAAAGATCAACCGTTCTCCATTTTCATCTTTCGTAAATAAACTGATAAGTCTTCGCGTCAATTCATCAGCAACCTGCGAAAGATTCATTTTAACTCCAGAACCTTCCGGACATTCAACTAATAATTCATCTCCATAAAATTCTCCGTATTTTCTTATTGCCTGAATTATTATATAATTTACCGGCATCCATATCGGTCCGCGCCAGTTAGAATTTCCACCAAAAAAATCTGAAGTAGAATCTCCGGGATCATATTGAATGGTATAATCAACGCCATGAATATTTATCGTGTACGGATTTTTTTCATGATATTTTGATAATGCACGGATTCCGCAAGGCGCAAGAAATTCCGATTCGTTTAATAAGCGCTGTAATAAAAAAATTAATTTTTGTTGTGGAACGAGAGATAACAACAAACGTTCGCCGTCGCTTCCTTCTTCATTTGGCCAATAGAGATTATTTTTTTTGCGATAATTTTCAAACCATACAATTCTCTTTTTAAAATCAGAAAGTTTGTTCAGCGTTTTCTTATCAATTGTTGATACAGCGAACAACGAAGTCAATCCGACGATGGAAAATATTTTTAATTGCAGCGGCGCAGAATTTCCAATAGCCAGCGTATCATAAAAAAATTTGTCTTCATCATTCCACATTCCCTGTTCGTTAAGCGCTTCCGCTATCATAACAAACTGTTCAAAAAATTTTGTCGCTGTATCTTCAAACGATTCATCTTTCATGGCAATTTCCAAAGCAATATCCATCATGTTCAATGCATACATTCCCATCCAGCTTGTGCCATCTGCTTGCTCCAATTGCATATCACTCGATATGCGATGACTTCTGTTAAACACGCCAATATTATCAAGCCCAAGAAATCCGCCTTCAAACATATTGTTACCATTCGCGTCTTTTCTATTTACCCACCATGTAAAATTGATGAGAAGTTTTTGAAAAATTTTTTTCAAAAAAATAATATCGCCTTTGCCCGTCGCATTTTTTTCCAATTGATAAACCTGCCACGCAGCCCACGCCTGGACCGGCGGATTTACATCGCTGAAATTCCATTCGTATGCAGGTATTTGTCCATCTGGTTTCATATACCATTCCCGCATAATTAATAATAGCTGGTGTTTTGCAAAAACCGGATCAACCAATGTCATCGCGATTGATTGAAAAGCGAGATCCCAGGCGGCGTACCACGGATATTCCCATTTGTCAGGCATTGTAATAATATCCTGGTTCTTTAAATGCTTCCATTCGTGATTTCGTCCGTATTGCTTATTTAAATTAACCGGCGTAATTCCATCACTTGTTTTCAACCATCGCTCAATATCAAAATGATAATATTGTTTGCTCCATAATAAACCAGTGAGTGCCTGCCGTTGAATTTCTTTCAAATCATCATTTGTGTTTGGCGGAAGTATTGATGAATAAAAAGCATCGGCTTCTTCTTTTCTGCTGGAAAAAATATTGGAAAAGCCGCTTACAAAAGCGTTGTCCATAATCTTATTGCTAAGCCTCAGGTAAATTGTTCTTTTCCCTCCTGCTTCTATTTTATATTTATAAACCGCGGCGAATTTTGTTCCGGATTTTTTTTGACGTAGTAGCTCAATATTCTCATTCTTAATTATTGCATCTCCAAAAGCATCTTTTACAAAAGGCGTTTTGTTCGGCATGCCTGTTATTTTTTGCATGTTAGTTTCATTCTCCGTAAACAGGCAATCGTTCGTCGGTTGAAAATATAAATAGTATGTTTCAAGCCTGCTGTGCGTTGCGCGCACAGAGTTTTTATCCCGCAAACTAATAGAAGGTTTTTTTTCAAGTCCTCCATTTTGCCAACGATTATAAAACCATAGTGTAGGCATAACTGTTATATCAGCTGCCTTACTATAACGGTTGTGAATATCTAACTTAATAAAAATGTCTTTAGAGTTTTGCTTTGCATAAGTTACCGATACATCAAAGTATTCGTCGTTATCGAATATGGCCGTGTCTAAAATTTCATACTCTCCGTCCAGTTTTGTGAGTTTTTTATTCTCTGATACCAGTTCGTCGTATGGAAATTTTTGTTGGGGATATTTATATAAATACTGCATGTAATAATGCGTGGGCGTATTATCTAAGTAATAATACAATTCCTTTACGTCTTCACCATGATTACCCAACGTGTTGCCCAATCCAAACAATCTTTCTTTTAATATTGAATCTTTCCCATTCCATAAAGAAATAGCAAAACATAAATTCTGAAAAAAATCAGAAATGCCCGCCAAACCATCTTCACCCCATTGATAAGCGCGGCAGTGCGCATTTTCAAAAGGAAAATAATTCCATGCATCGCTGTTTGTGCTGTAATCTTCCCTTACCGTTCCCCATTGACGTTCGCTTAAATATGGACCCCATTGCTCAAGCGGAATTTTTTTTGCTGAGTTTACTGTTAAACGCTGATGTTCTGCTGTCATAAAATATTGGTTAACATTTTACATTAAAATGTACAGATTAATTCTTGATCAGGAATTTTAAATATGGAAGCGTCGTTAGGATTGTTGCCGCTTTGTGTGCGACGAGCCGTTGGCAATATAAAATTACGGTTTGTTTTTATTTACTAAGTTTTTTTCTGCATCCTTCGCAAATAATTAAATGTAGTAATGACATTTAAAAAATCAAACCGAGCGCAATGCAAATAAAAACGATTATTGGGGATGGAAGTCTTGAAAAATAAAGAAGCGCCCAAACGCCAACAATGACGGCAAAATTTAAAATGATTGTTTTCGCATCAATCATGGAAACATCTTTCAGCATATAAAATGTTGAAGCAATGATGATGCCGACCACAACGGCATTAATTCCTTCCAACGCCCTGTAAACAACAACATATTTTTTTAGATTATGCCAGATAGGAAAAAAGAAAAGCACCAGCAATGCACTCGGAAGAAAAACCGCGACTGACGCAATTATACAGCCAAACAATTGCATTGTCGGGCCTTTGTCTTTCAATGCAATTCCGCCCATAAAAGAAGAAATAGAAAAAACAGGACCGGGAATTGCTCGTACGATTCCCCAACCGGTATAAAAATCTTCTTTATCAATCCTTATTACATTCGGTTGATTTATTCTTGATGGAGCTTCCGGGCGAATGACAAATTGTTCATACATCATGGGCATCATTACTTGGCTTCCGCCAAAGACCAAGCTGCCAAAGCGATAAGTATTTTCAAAAAGATTTAGCGGTTTACGATTGGGTAAATTATTTTTTCGTGCCAACTCACTGCTCACTCCCGCAATTAAAAAAATTGCTGCAAAAAGCCAGATATTGGTCCATTTAATTTTTTGTGGCGGCTCTTCTTTTTGCGGAATACGTTTGCTGCTGAGCGTTGTTACAAAACCACCCAGAACAATCAAGATGGGAAATATCCATGGGGTTTTAAAAAGTAAATATGTTGCAATTGCACCAACAAACATAACAACGGTGGTAATTGTGTTGTGAACAGAGATTCTGAATGTTTTAACAGCTGCATACGCAAGAAATCCAACCGTCATTGGTTGAATAAATTTAAATGCGCCTGCCTGTAATGATTGAGACGAAGTATATTTAATGAGAAAAGAAAAAAGCCCCATTAGAAAACAAGCTGGCAATATCCAAATAATTAATGTCAGCGAAGCAAGAATAACTCCGCCTCTTTTATAACCAATCAGCGTTAATATTTGGGTAGAAGATGCGCCGGGAAGCAGTTGACAAAATGCATTGTACTCAATTAATTCTTCTTCGGTAACATCGTGCCTTCGATGAACAAAAGTTTTCATCATCATTCCAAAATGCCCTTGTGGCCCACCAAATGCAGTGATGCTGTGAAAAAAAACAGCTTTTAAAAAAGGAATATGGCGAAGCAAAACCATAGGAGAAAATAAATTCTTATGATGAGGTTAAAAGTACAATTTACCAATTGTTGAAAAAATAATAAAAAGCAATCGGCGACTTATTTATTTTCTCGGTGTTACTGAGTTCAATAATCACGTTCTATTTTTTGTAATAATGTCCTTTCTCGATTTCTTCCTGAACTTTTTCCGGAACAAGATAACGAATGGATTTTCCGTTCTTAATGCTCTCACGGATATGGGTAGCCGAAATTTCAAGAAGTGGCGCATGCACCTGTATTATTGAGGCGTCTGGAAAATTTTGTGTAATGTCATGATTTGGCCTTTTATAAATATAAATCGGGTAATTTTTTAAGATATATTCATAATTCTTCCACCGAGTTATGTTTTGAAAACTATCGCTGCCCATGATAATTGAAAATTCATGTTCCGGATGCTTTTCATGCAAATGAGCCAATGTATTTGATGTATAAGAAGGTTTCGGTAAACCGAATTCAATATCGGATGCGCGAAGGTTTTTTTCTCCTTCAATTGCTATTTTAATAAGATAAAGCCGATGGTATTCATTTAATAAACCAGCCGCGGGCTTTAAGGGATTTTGTGGAGAAACGATAAACCAAACTTGATCAATGTTTGTGTTCTGAACAATATAATTGGCTATTATAAGATGCCCATGATGAATTGGATTGAATGACCCAAAATAAAGTCCAATTTTCATTTTATATTGATAATCAATTATTTAATCGTGTATTTCTTCAACAAAAATATTTCTGGCTTCATCTAATCTGAGACTTAAATTATATCCCGCAATTGCTATAGAAATAGGATCGCCTAATGGAGCTATTTTCTCCACCTTAATAATTTCACCAGGAACGCAGCCCATTTCCATAAGCTTTAAAAAGATCTCATCCTTTTCAAAAGAATGAATCTTTACGACCGAACCCACAGATAAATCAGACAATCGTTTCATTAATAAATGCATAAACAAAATTAGTTTTACAAAAAGTATTCATCTTACGATTTTAGAAAAATGGACAAGCGTCATTCGATAAAAATTCATTTTCATTTTGTTTTTCAACCCTTCACTCTGAGAAATAGGGAAGGCTTAAAATGTTTTATCGAAGATATTTTTAATAAAGAAAAAAAAGCCATTGAGAGCGTGAATTTCATTTTTTGCAATAACATGGAAATAAAAAAATTAAATAAGGAATATCTTAATCATAACTATTCAACTGATATTTTGACTTTTGATTTTTCGGTAAAAGGTAAGGCGATATTATCAGATGTCTTTATTAGCCAGGAACAGGTGAAATTAAACGCAAAAGAATTCGACACTTCTTTTACAAAAGAAATCCATCGGGTTATCTTTCACGGTGTTCTGCATCTTTGTGGATATAACGACAAGACTTCAACAGATAAAGCATTAATGCGGGACAAAGAACATTATTATCTCGATAAATACTTTCCGGATAGCCGACGTTCCACATGAAACATTTCTTTTTGTTTCACGTGAAACAGCTTAATTCCTTTGGTTCTCTCTAAATTTGCAAAATGTTTCCAGACTATGATGTCATTGTTGTAGGTGCCGGGCACGCGGGCTGCGAGGCGGCTGCAGCGTCCGCAAATCTTGGTTCAAAAGTGTTACTGGTAACCATGAATTTGCAGACAATTGCTCAAATGAGCTGTAATCCAGCTATGGGTGGCATCGCAAAAGGTCAAATAATCCGGGAAATAGACGCGCTCGGTGGTTATTCGGGGATTGTGTCCGATGCAAGTATGATCCAATTCAGAATGTTGAATCTTTCTAAAGGTCCGGCAATGTGGAGTCCAAGATCACAAAATGACAGGACTTTGTTCAGTTTAAAATGGCGGGAGCTATTGGAAAAAATACCAAATCTTGATTTTTATCAAGACACTGTAAAATCAATCATTATAAAAGAAAATAAAGTTTGCGGAGTCATCACTGGGCTTGGTAACGAAATATTATCAAAAGCTGTCGTCTTGACAAGTGGCACATTTTTAAACGGAATCATCCATATAGGAGAAAAAAAACTTGGGGGTGGAAGAATTGCAGAAAAATCTGCAATAGGAATTACAGAGCAACTTGTTTCGCTGGGGTTTGAAAGCAATCGCTTAAAAACCGGGACACCGCCAAGAATTGACGGAAGAAGTATTGATTATTCGAAAATGGAAGAGCAAAAGGGGGATGAAAAAATTTCCGGATTTTCTTTCCTTAATACCGAAAAACCTAAAAAACAATTAAGTTGTTGGATTACATATACAAATAGCATTGTTCACGAAATCCTTAAAAAGGGTTTTGATAGAAGTCCCATGTTTACTGGCAGAATCGAAGGCGTTGGTCCCAGGTATTGCCCCAGCGTAGAAGATAAAATAAACCGATTTTCGCAAAGAGAACGCCATCAACTCTTTATAGAGCCAGAAGGTTGGAATACCATTGAAATATATCTAAATGGTTTTTCTACTTCTTTGCCGGAAGAAATTCAATACGAAGCTATTCGTAGTATTATTGGGTTAGAAAATGCGCGCTTTTTTAGACCGGGATATGCGATTGAATATGATTACTTTCCTCCGACTCAACTTAAACATTCATTAGAGACAAAACTAATTGATAACCTATTCTTTGCGGGACAAATTAACGGAACAACAGGTTATGAAGAAGCCGCCTGCCAGGGAATCATGGCAGGAATAAACGCTCATCAAAAAATAAACAATCGCAAAGCTTTTATTCTAAAAAGAGACGAAGCCTATATCGGCGTTTTAATTGATGATTTAATTAATAAAGGAACTGATGAGCCTTACAGAATGTTTACATCGAGAGCCGAATTCAGAACCTTGTTAAGACAAGATAATGCTGATATTCGCCTTACAGAATTGAGTTTTAGTCTCGGGCTCGCGTCAAAAGAGAGAATGGTCAAATTAGCCAAAAAACGCCAAAATGTTGATGAAATCAAGCTTTTTTTGGCTAATTTGACCATAAATCCAGAAGAATCGCTGGAATATCTAACTACAACAAACTCATCTCCGCTTCTATTTAAACAAAAAGCATCGCAACTTTTACTGCGTCCTTCAGTGAATCTTTTTTCGATGATGAAACATATTCCGAGGCTTGAGGGGTCGCTGAATAAATTTGATAAAGAAACAATTGAACAAGCGGAAATTCAAATCAAATACGAAGCCTATATAGAAAAAGAAAAACAATTAGCCGAAAGAATCAGCCAGCTGGAAAACTTGTCTATCCCGGAAAATTTCAATTATGATAGAATTTCTTCTCTTTCTGCAGAAGCGCTTCAAAAATTTAAAAAGATAAAACCGGTTACCTTAGGTCAGGCGAGCCGAATCAGCGGAGTGAATCCAAGTGATGTACAAATTCTCATGGTATATATGGGAAGGTGATTTCAATCTTTATAATCCATACTGTGCGCTAATTTCCAGCATTCGCTCAATTGGCTTTTTGGCTGCGATCAATAATTCTTTATCCATTGTTATTTCAGGCAGTTCGTACTCTAAAGAAAGATATAATTTTTCAAGCGTGTTTAATTTCATGTACGGACAATCATTACAAGCGCAATTG
>DATHPY010000673.1:0-3409 GCA_035483315.1 Puia sp.
ATTTTCCTGCACCACCAGTTCCGGTAATGCCGAGAACAGGAATGACAGTTGACGGTTGACCGTTGACCGGTGTCAGGTTATTCTCCGCATTGGTAATTTCTCTTGCAACTTTTCTCACATCTTTCCATTCTCCAAGCGTCATTTTATTTTTGTATTCTCCATTTCCATTCAATGTAAAATCACACTGCTTTAGTAAGTCTTCGATCATTCCTTCCAACCCCATTTTTCTTCCATCATCCGGAGAATAAATTTTTGTGATGCCATATTTATGAAGCTCACTAATTTCCTGTGGTAAAATTGTTCCGCCGCCACCACCGAAAATTTTTATGTGCCCGCATCCATTTTCATCGAGCAGATCTTTCATGTATTTAAAAAATTCTACGTGGCCGCCCTGGTAAGAAGTCACAGCAATTCCCTGTACGTCTTCTTCAATGGCGGTTTCAACAATTTCGTGAACACTGCGATTGTGCCCAAGGTGAATGACTTCCGCACCTTTTGCCTGCATAATGCGGCGCATGATATTTATAGCAGCATCATGACCGTCAAATAAAGATGCTGCAGTAACGATCCTGATTTTATTTTGCAGAGAAATGCTCATAGTTTAAATGATTTGCAAAGTTAATTCAAAAAACTAATGAGTGTTAGTATGGTGAATGTCTGAACCAGGATTTTAGCCTAATTAAGCTGATTACATTTATCAGTTGAATAAGAAAAAACAGGTTAGAATCGCGGTTCAGACAATTGCTGGATAGAATTGTTACTGCATCTCGCCTCAGGTGAGACGACGCAACAATGCTTAATAGAATTACTGAACTCTAGATCAAAAGATTATTCGGAATTCAATAACTTCACCAATACAATTTTTATGAAACGATATTGCCTTGCTCTCGATTTAAAAGATGATGCTGCCTTAATTGCAGAATACGAAGATTACCACAAAAAAGTTTGGGGCGACATTATTGCAAGCATTAAAGATTCCGGAATTGAAGCGATGAATATTTACAGAACCGGAAACCGTTTGTTTATGATAATGGAAGTGAATGAATATTTTTCGTTTGAAAAAAAATCTGCTTCGGATTTTGCCAACGCAAAAGTTCAGGAATGGGAGACGTTAATGTGGAAATTTCAGCAACCGCTTCCCTGGGCAAAACAAAATGAGAAATGGATTTTGATGAAAGAAATTTTTAGTTTGAAATAAGCCAGAGTTTATTGTTAATAGTTCATAAGGGAACTGTTTATCCATGAACCATCAACTATGAACTGTTAACCATCATCAGCAACTAATATTATGACTATCGATTCTCACGTTCATTTTTGGAAATACGATAAAAAGCGCGACACGTGGATGAAAGATATGAAAGTGTTGCAGCATGATTATTTGCCGGAACATTTATCGTTGAATTTAAAACGAAATGAAATTGACGGATGCGTCGCCGTGCAAGCAGATCAATCAGAATTGGAAACAAGATTTTTAGTCGAGCTTGCGAAAACGCATGATATTATCAAAGGAGTTGTCGGATGGCTCGATCTCTCTGCGGATAATATTGAAGAACGGTTGCAACATTTTTCTTCCAATGAAATTATTAAAGGTTACCGGCACGTTGTACAGGCAGAGCCTGCGGGGTTTTTAATGCGCGACAATTTTCTTCGGGGAGTTAAAGCGCTGAAAAAATATAATTACACTTATGATGTGTTGATCTATTATCATCAATTACCCGATGCAGTAAAGTTTGTAGAAAAATTTCCTGATCAGAAATTGGTTATTGATCATTGCGCCAAACCGGATATAAAAAATAAAGAAATTGCCGAATGGAAAAAATATATGCAGGAAATTTCTCAGCAACAAAATGTTTACTGCAAACTTTCCGGATTATTTACAGAAGCTGCATGGAAAGGTTGGAGCGTTAATGAATTTTATCCTTATCTCGATGTGGCGTTTGAATTTTTTGGCGCTGACAGGTTAATGTTCGGCAGCGATTGGCCGGTGATATTGGTTTCAGGAATGTATGTGCAATGGAAAAGTTTGCTGGAAAATTATATGCAAAATTTTGATGCAGAAACTAAAGAAAAAATTTTCGGCTTGAACGCAATTCAATTTTATAACTTATAAACTCAAAACTTGTTTTACTTATCCATAAAATCGCCCAGATCTCTTCGTTGTTTTTTTGTTGGTCTGCCGATCTTACTCAATCTTTTTCCGGTATGAAAACTTGCAGATTGAAATTGTAATCTTTCTATTTCTTCGTCTGGAGTTATGTCGAGATAATATTTTATTGCGTCGGAATATTGAACGCGTTTGGTTAATAAAGCTGTTACTTTAATTCGCCAGTGTTTTGCTTCAGTTTTCACTTCGTATTCTTCATCAACATGGACTTGTTTAGAAGGTTTTACCTGCGATCCATTGTATTTCACTTTTCCTTTGTCGCATGCTTCAGTAGCAAGTGAGCGCGTTTTAAAAAGTCGAATAGACCAGAGATATTTATCGAGGCGAAGTTTTTCTGATGCTGGCATTCAAAAATCAATTTTAATACTAAATTTTCTCAACTCATTTCCGCAAAATATTTATGGAAATAAGGAATCGTTTCTATGCCTTTATAAAAATTAGCGAGATCAAATTTTTCATTAGGCGAATGAAGATTATCGCTGTCTAATCCAAAACCCATGAACACAATTTTAATTCCCAGTTCTTTTTCGAAAAGCGAACAGATCGGAATACTTCCTCCACCACGAACAGGAATTGGTTTTTTATGAAACGTTGCTTCAATTGCTTTTGACGCAGCTTGGTAGGCTTTTGAATCTATCGGTGTCATGTATGGTTCGCCACCGTGATGTTCTTCTGCTTTTACAGTAACGCCAGCAGGTGCAATGCTCTCAAAATATTTTATTAATAACTCGGTCATTTTTTTAGAAGATTGATTCGGAACTAACCTCGCAGAAATTTTTGCAAAAGCCTTTGATGGTAAAACTGTTTTCGATCCTTCTTCCGTGTATCCGCCCCAAATGCCATTCAGTTCTAATGTTGGCCGAATCCCTGTGCGCTCATTTGTAGTAAATCCTTTTTCTCCCCACACCGCTTTTATTCCCAGGTCTTTTTCATATTCTTTTTCATCAAAAGGCGCCTCAGCTAAAAGTTTTCTTTCTGCTGCGCTCGATTCAATTACATCGTCATAAAATCCCGGAATGGTGATGTGATTATTTTCATCGTGACAAGACGCAATCATTTTCGCGAGCATCGTGATCGGGTTGGCAACTGCGCCACCATAAACACCGCTATGCAGATCGCGATTCGGTCCCGTCACTTCAACTTGTATATAAGACAATCCGCGAACGCCGGTATCAATCGAAGGATTTTCCAAACTGATCATTGATGTGTCGCTGATCAATATCACATCTGCCTTGAGCAAATGTT
>DATHPY010000674.1:0-3684 GCA_035483315.1 Puia sp.
ACGGCTTTTGATGAATACCTGATGGACGCATTTGATACCAACGCAATCAGTTACATTCTTAAGCCCATCAATGTAAAGAAGGTAGCTGCGGCATTGAATAAGTTCAAAGAAATGAAATCTGTGTTTCAACCGGAACAAAACTATAACAACCTTCAGCGTGTTGCCAATGAGCTGAAACTTGCTTATAAAAATACATTGCTTGTGACACAAGGCGATAAGATCCTGCCTATCCCTGTAAAAACTATAGCTTTTTTATACCTTGATAAGACCATTGTAAAAATAACAACAGTAAGCCACGAGCATTATTTTTTTGCATCGAGTCTCGATGAAGTAGAGCGCATTCTTGACCCTTCGCTATTTTACAGGGCGAATAGGCAATTTATCATTAATAAGAAAGCGGTAGTAAATGCAGAACATTATCTCTCCCGGCGGTTTACGGTGAAACTTGCCGTTGCGACCCCTGAAACAATTGTCATCAGCAAAGCAAAAGCAACAGAATTTTTGCAGTGGATGGAACAATAATAATTTTTAGCCGAATTATTCTAAAATCGTTTTTTGATGAATGAATGGAATTATTTTTTTGCTACATCAGCCGGCGCATCCGGGGGGTTGATTGGGCTTCTATTTGTTGCCATATCCGTCAATCACAACAAAGTGATCGCTTCCGGCACACTGCCGGCAAGGGCATTGATATCTGTTTTATTCCTGTTCAACATCCTGACCAAAGCTTTGCTGTTTTTAGTACCGAACCAAAAGGAATTCAGTTTAGCCATCGAGATTACAATCAGCACATTGCTCATACTGATAGCCATTGAAATTATGGAAACAATTATCCTGAAAAGAATTAATAAGACATTAAGGAGAAAACAAATGATCAGTTTTGCTTTAGCGCAAATAGCACTGCTCCCATTTGTTATTTGTTCAGTAAGTATTTTGTTGAACAGCCAGGACGCCATTTACTGGTTGGTGCCCGGAATTATTTTTTCATTTTTGAAAGCACTGACAGACGCCTGGGTTTTATTGATCGAAGTAAATAGGTAGCACATAAGTTGCGGTGCATTCTCTTTCGAATCAGATCCTTCCAAAGTCATCAACATAAATCATCACCGCGTTTCGGTAGTCGGTAAGAATTACCCCGGTAGCATCTTGAAGTTTCTACCGCCAAAGGCGGGACTCCTAATCTGTTACTAAATCCTGGTTTCTCAATTTGCTTGTTTTTGATGGCCATATTATGGGTCACAATGCCTGTCCCGCTTCTGCGCGGATACGGTATAATTCCTAATGATACGGTGATGATCCAGGGCATCCGAGGGAGGACATCCGGACGTCCTAACGACAATACAATGTGTATAACACTAAACAACAGTGTATCGGGTAAATGTCTTTATATATGAAGCGCCTTATATCATAAATTTGAGTGTTAGCGGTAGTTGGTACAGACCAATTAGAAACATCGAACAGACGACAAAATATGATAAGAAAAGTTTTAAGCATCGTCGCAGGTTACGCAATTTTCGTAGTGACATCACTTGCACTTTTTAAAATTTCAAGACAAGACCCTCATTCCCACCCAACGACCTTTTTCGTAATCTTTACAACAATTTATGGAGCAGTTTTTTCATTTGTTGCCGGACTTGTTACACAACTTATTGCCAGGAAAACAACTTCGGCAATAAATTATATACTTGCTTTTATCATCGCAGGTTTTGCAACATTTTCATTTTTCAAAGCAGACGGTAGCCATTGGACACAATTGCTTGCCATTTTTATCTTTGCACCTGTTTCGATTTTAGGCGGATTATTTTATAACAAAAAGTATAGGAAATAATGCAAGGAGTTATTTTGGAACTGCCACATTGAAAGACGTTATCGAAACTTTTCAGTTTACAATTCAGAAGAAGCTGGGCAACTACACCAAAAAATACCAGAAAATGCTCACCCGCAAAAAGGATACAACCACATTCCTTACCAAACTCACCAGTAACTTCGAAAAATGGATTGAAGAAATTGAGTGACACACTGCGACGAAGATTAACCCAGCTACTCATAGAATTTATGGACCCAAAAAAGAAGCCGTGGATGGTAGCTGGATGCCTAATAATGTGGAAGAGATTCAGTAATAAAATTTATAGATGAGTTTTCATTTGGATATGATACCCAATGATTCCATTTGATACATTAGATTTACAAAAGGAATCTGAGATTATTTATTTAAATGCGGCAAATAATGAATGCTGAACAGTTTATAGATGTTATAAAGGAAGTGGTATCTGAAGGCTCTGTAAAGGGAGTTCAATCAATTCTGGTAAAGCCGCCGGGGAGAAAACCTTCAGAAAATTTGGTTGCAATATCCGAATGGTATAATAATTTAAATGATGGTAGTAAATCAATGGTTATTAGAATCATAAGAGAATCTGTTGAGATGGGGATTTTTTCATTTCTATGTGTGCTGGATGGGGTTTCAGCCATAGAAAACGTGCCAGATAAGGGAGTTCTTAAACTAATATTTGATAAGAATGGCCACCAAATCTTAGTCAATGATCCAAAGCAGGTATTCTTACATGAACTATTTAATGTTATTTAACATGTGAAGGGAACACTTTCCAATGTATGAACAACCGGAACAGTTTTACATCCTTTTAAGGAAGGTTATTGACAAAGTGAAGTAAAAACAGCGTGAGTAATACGCAATGAAACAGGATTTTAATTGCTAATTTGGTAGAAGCCGATATGAAAAAGTCTTTTTTATTTTACGTCATTGTACTTCTTTTATTTTCTTTTTCTAATTGTAAAAAGGATAATGGTCCGAAGTCAGACAATCCGTACGGCCTTCCAAACGCAACTCGAAGTGGGTTAGGGACGTTTGCCTGCAGAATAAATGGGATAGATTTTATTGCCAAATATGGCGCCTATAATGGTCTTCCAAATGGAAAGTATTCATCCGATTCTACCACATTGGGAGCTTCATTTGGTAGTAATTATTTTTTGTTTTTTGATGTGCATGTCAAAGAAAATGTTCAATTGAATTTAGCATATGAAATGTATAACAACAGTAATTTGTCCTTTGTATATCTTTCGGACTCATCGTGTTTCGGCATTTCCAGTAATGTAATTAATGCCTTCACAGCAATTGGATCTATTAAATTTTCAAGACTTGATTCAGTTAATAAAATAATTTCCGGAACATTTTCTTTTCAGGTTCCGATACCTGCTTGTGATACTTTAAATTTTACCGATGGAAGGTTCGATATACATTATTAACCCTAATAACAATCTCATCAATAACCAGTTACTAATCCGTCACCAAATCCCATTACACAAAACCAGGAAATTGAAAATATGGAAGTACATCATCATCCCGACCTGCATCATAAACCAAAAAAATGGAAAGAATATTTTCTTGAATTTTTAATGATATTTCTTGCTGTAACAATGGGCTTTTTTGCAGAGAATATTCGCGAAAATTACGTTGAACATAAAAGCGCGAGAGATTATGCAAGCCTGCTGATTGAAGACCTTGCTACCGATACGGTGGAATTGAACAGGGCTGCGCATGTACTGAATGTAATTATCACAGCAGGAGACAGTTTGGGAAATTTACTGAGTAGCGATCCTAAATTAATTGTCGGAGGCAAACTTTATTATTATGAATATTTATCAAGCGTTCGCTGGAATTTTATTTCG
>DATHPY010000675.1:0-3386 GCA_035483315.1 Puia sp.
TGAGATTTAAAGGCGTCAGACGGTTAATAAACAAATTTATAATTACAGAATGCATTTGGTAACCGTCAGACGCCTGTTCGAAAGTGAATAATTTATAAAACTTTCGTAGTGATTCAGCAAACGAAACCAATGAATTAATATTCTATAAACTAACAACTGTTAGTTTTATAAAATCTAATTAACTACCAATTTTGTTGATTATTTTCAAAATAATTAGCCTTTATAAGCCTTGTATTAGATAATATTTAATTTTACCTTTGTCCTTCAATAACAGGTGGTTTTATGTCTATCCCAACGATTGCGTTTCCAACTCATAAATTAATAAAGCTCGGGCTTCGTCTTGTTGATACAATTCATTACCAATTATCTCCGGAAGAGCTTGTAAAAGATACGCTGCACTTGCACCAGGGTGAGCTCAATGATACAGAAGCATTAGTTATAAAAACAGGAAGATTTACAGGTCGTTGTCCGAAAGACAGGTTCATTGTAAAAGATGATATCACTTCGAATACAATTAACTGGAATGATATTAATCAGCCAATCGAAGAAAAATATTTCGATATCATTTTTAAAAAAGTGACTGATTATTTGAACAAACTTCCTGAGTTATGGATTCGTGATTGTTATGCTTGTGCTGATGAAAATTATCGTACTAACATCCGCGTAATTACTGAAAATCCGTCCATGAATTTGTTTGCGTACAATATGTTTTTGCGACCAAAAGAAGATGAGTTGGAAGATTTTAATAGCGATTGGCACATTTTGTCAGTGCCAGGTTTATTATTGAATGCAAATGAGTGTGGCATTATTAATCAAAATGCAACTGTCATTTCTTTCAAACATAAAATGATCCTGATCGCCGGTTCAGGTTATACCGGCGAAATGAAAAAATCAATCTTCACTATTCTTAATTATATTCTTCCAAAAGAAAAAAATGTATTGAGCATGCATTGCTCTGCCAACACAGGCGAAGATGGCGACACAGCTATTTTTTTTGGATTGAGCGGAACCGGCAAAACCACGCTGAGCACGGATCCTAAAAGAAAATTAATTGGTGATGATGAACATGGTTGGTCCAACAATGGCATTTTTAATTTTGAAGGTGGCTGTTATGCAAAATGCATTGACCTGAGAGAAGATAAAGAACCTGAAATTTATAATGCTGTTCGTTTTGGCGCTTTGGTTGAAAATGTTGAATTCTATCCGGGTACAAACGAAATTAATTTCAACGACAAATCAATTACAGAAAATACGAGAGTTTCTTATCCGCTGAATTATATTTCCAATTCACTTGAACCATCAGTTGGAAATATTCCTGAAAATATTTTTCTGCTCACTTGCGATGCATACGGAATATTGCCGCCGGTTTCAAGATTAAAGACCGGGCAGGCGATGTACCAGTTTATCTCCGGCTACACCGCAAAAATTGCTGGAACGGAATCCGGGATAAACGAGCCGAAACCCACATTCAGCGCATGTTTCGGTGCACCTTTTATGCCTTTGCATCCGGGCAAATATGCCGAAATGCTGGGAATAAAAATAAAAGATAACAAAGTAAAAGTCTGGCTTATTAATACCGGATGGATCGGTGGAAGTTACGGCATTGGAAAAAGAATAAAACTCGGTTATACGCGGGCAATAATCACTGCTGTTCTCGAAGGAAAATTAGAAAATGCGGAGTATGAAAATCTTGAGATATTTAATTTATCAATACCCAAAAGCTGTCCGGGTGTTCCCGCTGAATTATTGAATCCTCAAAATGGCTGGCAAAGTAAAACGGCTTATAACAAGCTGGCAAAACAGCTTGCGGGCTTATTTATTGCCAATTTTAAGCAGTATGAAAATGGCGTAAATAAAGAAATATTGGACTCCGCGCCGGTTTTTTAAAATATTTTTTAACAAAAAGTGCGGAAATCTAAATAATTTCCTGAAATTGTCAGGCAAAATTTAACTGTTTTATTGAGTCTCTAAGATTGTTTGCCAACAAAACTCCATCAACGAATGATTTGATGGAGTTTTTATTTTAGAGAATTAATATTTTTTTTACAATTTATTTTCTTCATCGCAGTTGTATAAGCATGAAAATATTTTTTTTCTTATCAATGATTTTCTTTCCTAGATTTTTTTCTCTACAAAATAATTCATTTATAGATTGGAGCGCTGATAGAAAATTAACCTGGGATGATTTCAAACAACGTCCCGATCCTTCTTCTCCCAACGCTGCATTGACAAGCTCAATTATAAAATATGATTTTGGATATAATAATGTTGATGGATTAAAATTTCACATTCACTGCCAGTTTGATAAAGAGAAATCCTGGGGAAGAAGTAAAACGGATTACATCCTATCGCACGAGCAAGGACATTTTGATATTGCAGAAATATTTGCGCGAAAATTAAATAAAGCATTCAAAGAATATACTCCAACATCAAACATAAAAAAAGACATCAATAAAATTTATTTGAATCTGATGCATCAACTTCAGGAAATGCAGCAACAATATGATAAGGAGACAAATTTTTCCATCAACAAACCGCAGCAGGAAGAATGGTTGAAAAAAATAAAAGATCAGTTAAAAGAACTGGAGGCTTACGCGAGTTATAACAACTAAGATGATTTTCTCACAGATTACACGGATTTTCACAGATGCAATACATTACGTAATTCGTGAGAGGAAAATAAATCGTAAAACAAATTCCCGCCTGCACGCGAATGACGTGCAGCAGCGTAGAGATTTACCGTCATGCCTGCGACAGCAGGAATCTAAATTGAACTATAAATAAAATACAGTTTGTATTATCTGTGCTCATCTGCGCAATCTGTGAGAGAAGAAAAAATTGAATTAAAAAAGCCCGTACAACTGCGAGTCAATGCGGCTAATAATTTCCCCGAGATGTTCCTCATTCTCAGGAAATTTATTCTTATCAATATTTACAACAAGCAATGGACCTTCTTTGTAGCTGTCAATCCATTTAGTATAATAATCGTTGAGGCGTTTTAAATAATCAAGCCGAATATTTTCTTCGTATTCACGTCCGCGTTTTTGAATTTGCGCAACCAGTGTTGGCACCGAACCTTGCAAATAAATAAGCAAGTCCGGCGGTTGCACCATTCTTTTTAACGTTTGAAAAAATTGAAAATAATTATTGTAATCTCTCTTACTCATCAATCCCATTTCGTGAAGATTGGGAGCAAAAATATGCGCGTCTTCATAAATTGTTCTGTCTTGAACAACCGTTTCCATACCACTTTGAATTTCCAATAATTGATTCAACCTGCTGTTCAAAAAATAAACCTGCAGGTTAAAACTCCATCGCGGCATGTCTTCGTAAAAATCATTTAAGTATTGATTGCGGTCAACATCTTCAAATTGAGGAATCCAGCG
>DATHPY010000676.1:0-6581 GCA_035483315.1 Puia sp.
GCGCAGATGCAAAAAGATTGCAGATGCAGGATTATTTAAGTCTTGAACCATTGCGCGATGTTTATCTCAGATCAAAACGCAGTGGATTTGAAACTGGAAATATTAATAATGTGCGCATCTTTTTTATTGTAGCGATCTTTATTTTGATGATCGCCTGTATCAATTTTATTAATCTTACAACAGCTCGCAGTGCGGAGCGCGCAAAAGAAGTTGGCATTCGCAAAGTGGTTGGCGCTGTAAAATTTCAATTGGCAAAACAATTTATTGTTGAATCGGTGATGATCTGTTTCATTGCATTTTTGCTGTCGCTTCTTTTGTGTTCATTATTATTGCCGTTGTTTAATCAGCTTGCAGGAAAACAAATAAGCACGGGTATTTTTAGTGATCCATTAAATATTATTGAACTTTTTTTACTTGCTGTTTCCATTGGTGTAATTGCAGGTTTTTATCCTTCACTTGTTTTGTCGTCATTCAAACCTGTTAGTGTTTTGAAAGGTCGCTTCGCAACGGGAACAAGAGGATTGTTATTGAGAAAAAGTCTTGTTGTTTTTCAATTCACCATTTCAATTGCTTTAATTGTTGGAACTATCGTTGTGTACACGCAACTTAATTATATGCGCAACCAGGATCTGGGTTTTAATAAAGAACAAACAATTGTGATCAATACAAATTTTGATAAAAATAAAGATGTATTTAAACAATCGCTCGCGTCTATTCCGGGAGTGATGTCTTCAAGTTCTTCATCAAGCGTTCCGGGTACTGGCCACACTGGCGCTTATTCTGAAATGGAGAACAAAGCAGGCGAAACACAAAAGACAAATCTCAATTTATATTTTGTTGACTTCGATTATATCAATCAATATAAATTCAAGCTTGTAGCTGGGCGGGGATTTTCTAAGGATCTTAAAACGGATAGCATACAGGCAATGGTTATTAATGAAAGCGCAGCAAGGTCTCTTGGATATACTTCTCCGAAAGATGCTGTTGGTAGAAATTTTAGTCAGTGGGGAAGAAAAGGTAAGATAATCGGAGTGCTGAAAGATTTTCATTATCACTCGCTGCAGCAAGAAATACAGCCTTTGGTAATGCGATACGAACCCTGGGCTTTGGGATTAATTTCTATAAAAGTTTCATCAGCTAATTTGCCGGAAACTATAAAAGCAATTCAAAGCAAATGGAATAATATAATTCCAAGCCGTCCATTTGAGTATTTCTTTTTAGATGATTTTTTCAATAAACAATATCGCGCCGAAGAACGGTTTGGAAATTTGTTTACAAACTTCGCGGTGCTTGCCATTTTTATTTCCTGTCTTGGTTTGTTAGGGCTTGCGTCGTACAGTACCATTCAGCGTACAAAAGAAATTGGAGTAAGAAAAGTTTTGGGTGCGAGTGTTTCAAACATCGTAAATCTTTTATCGGTTGATTTTATAAAATTAGTATTGATCGCATTTATTATTGCCGCGCCAATCGGTTGGTTTGGCATGAATATCTGGCTTCACGATTTTGCATATCGCACAACTATTACGTGGTGGGTTTTTGCAATTGCGGGAACGTCGGCGATACTGATCGCATTTCTTACGATCAGTTTCCAGGCAATAAGAGCAGCGGTTATGAATCCGGTGAAAAGTCTGAGAACAGAATGAGAAATGTGATAATGTGCTGATATGAAAATGTGAAAATGAAGAGAAATAGTTTTTTGATCCAGAGGATTGAATAAATATTAAGCATCGTTGCGTCGCACTCGTGTACTGTAAATCATTATTCAACGGCGATAAACAAAGGCTAAATGCTGAAGTGGAAGTTACACAGATGATTAAAATTATGAAGTGCCGTCCTTCTCCGCGCGGTATCTCGCCTCAGGCGAGACGACGCAACGATGATGAAAAAAGTTAAAATGCCGGGAACAAAAAATAGGAAATAAAAAATTTGAAATTAGAAATAAGGAAGTTGTACATATCGAAAATAAATTATCATGTTAAAAAACTATTTAAAAATTGCGTTTCGTAATCTCTGGCGCCACAGGGTTTTTTCTTTTATTAATATCATGGGATTGACGGTTGGTATGACGGCTTTCTTTTTAATTTTCATGTATGTAAAATTCGAATTGAGCTACGATTCATTTAATTCCAAAGCTGACAGAATTTATCGTATTGTATGTGATATTAAAACGCCAACAGAAACGCTCAATACAAATGGTCCATCGTGGGCAGTTGCGCCGCATTTAAAAAGTGAATTTCCTGAAATAGAATCAACAGTTCGTATTGATGGCGGAAGCTTGCTTGTTCGCAGCGGAGATATAAAATTTCAGGAAGACAATTCTTTATTTGCTGACTCGTCATTTTTTCATGTATTCGATTTTAAACTGCTAAGAGGAAATCCGGAAACAGCGCTGAAAGAAAAATTCAGTCTTGTATTTACAGAAACGGCAGCTAAGAAATATTTCGGCAATGAAAATCCAATAGGCAAAACTGTTTTACTTACAGAAGGAAAATTTGTTGCAACTGTAACCGGCATAATGCAGGACATGCCGGAAAATTCTCAGATAAAAGGCGACATGCTGGTGAGTATGACGACGCTCACTGAACAATTTAATAAAGGATTGGATGACCAATGGGGAAATTATAGTGATAGAGCTTTTATATTACTAAAACCAGGAACAAATGCAAAAGCGTTAGAAGCAAAACTTCCGGCTTTTTTGGTAAGACGAAATGGTGATGAAATGAAAAAACTGCAAATGTTCCCTACATTATTTCTTGAGCCTTTGCGTGATGTGTATCTTAAATCAACCCGCGATGGAAGCAAGACTGGCAACATCAATAACGTGTATATTTTTTCTCTTGTTGCAGCATTTATTTTGCTTATTGCATGTTTCAATTTTGTCAATCTCACTACTGCGCGCTCTGCCGAACGTGCGAAGGAAGTGGGTATGCGCAAAGTTGTTGGCGCAACTAAAAGTCAGTTAGCGCGTCAGTTCATTGGCGAAAGTGTAATACTTTGTCTGATCGCATTAGTGCTCTCTGTTATTTTTTCTTCATTGCTTTTGCCGTTGTTTAATACGTTGTCAGGAAAAATAATCAGTCATAATATTTTCATGCATCCCGGATACCTGCTGCTGCTTTTACTAACGGCAATAGGTATAGGAATTTTGGCCGGAATATATCCAGCGCTGGTTTTATCATCATTTCAACCGGTTGTTGTATTAAAAGGCAGGTTTGCTACCAGCCTCAAAGGAATATTACTGCGCAAAGGTTTGGTGATAGCGCAATTTGCCATTTCGGTTGCGTTGATCATTGCAACTATTGTTGTGTATAATCAAATGAATTTTATGCGCAGCCAGGATCTTGGGTTTAATAAAGATCAGAAGATGATCATTGACACGCACGGCGATTCTTCAAAAGTTTTTTTTGAACAGGCAATATCTTCTTTGCCCGGAGTAACATCAACGTCTTTGGCAGGCAGCGTTCCCGGCGGAGGCAACCCCGGCGCTTATTCACAAATTGAAAATGTTAAGGGTGATATGCAAATTGCCAATCTCGATCTGTATTTTGTTGACTTTGATTACATGCCGCAATACAAAATGAAAATAATTGCGGGGCGTGCTTTTTCAAAAGATTTTTTGACGGACACTACCCAGTCAATGGTAGTGAATGAAGCAGCAATGAAGATGTTCGGTTACACTAAGCCAGAACAGATCATCGGAAAAAAATTTGATCAGTGGGGTAGAAAAGGAATGATCATCGGCGTTGTGAAAGATTTTCATTTTCATTCTTTGCAGGAAGTGATAAAGCCCCTCAGTATTCGTATAGAACCTAATGGATGCGATCTTGTTACTGCAAATGTCAGTGCAACAAATCTGCCTGCTACTATTTCTGCAATAGAAAATAAATGGAAAACAATAATACCAAACCGACCGTTCAGTTATTATTTTCTTGACGAATTTTTTGATAAACAATATCGCAGTGAAGACAGGTTTGGAAGATTGTTTTTGAATTTTGCAGTTCTCGCCATTTTTATTTCTTGTCTCGGTTTACTTGGACTTGCCAGTTACAGCACTATGCAACGTACAAAAGAAATTGGCGTGCGCAAAGTGCTTGGTGCAAGTGTAACAAACATCGTCAATTTATTATCGAAAGATTTTTTGATACTCGTAGCGATATCGTTTGTTATTGCGATGCCCGTTGCGTATTATTTTATGAATAAATGGTTGCAGGGTTTTGCATACAGGATAAATATGGAGTGGTGGATCTTTGTATTAGCCGGCGTACTGGCATTATTTATCGCATTGTTCACCGTTAGTTTCCAGGCATTGAAAGCAGCGATAGCAAACCCGGTGAAAAGTTTGAGAACAGAATGAGAAATGTGATAATGTAAAAATGAATTCGTTAATGGTCAATGGTGAAATATTCAGAGATATTGACTGGCTCCGGCATTCATCCCGGAAACATGTAAATAGCTAACGGCAATGTATAACCGATAATAGTACCATAGCCGAATAGAATTGTTGCCGTATAAGTGGGTGACACAACGATGTTGAATAGAGATAAAGTGCCGGCGAAAAAAAATTTGAAATTAGAAATAAGAAAGTACGACCATGATAAAAAATTATTTGAAAATTGCATTCAGGCAATTGAAGAAACAGAAAATGTATTCTGCGATTAAGATTCTTGGTTTTGCATTGAGCATTGCTGCATGTTTATTGATTGCAATATATATAAGATATGAATTGAGTTATGATTCATCTTATGCAAATACATCGCGCATTTTCCGGATAATAGGACAATCAGACTATGATGGAAAAATTGAAAGCGGTGCAGACTGGCCTGCGCCTTTGGCAAAAGCGCTGAAAGATGATTATCCTGAAGTTGAACTGTCAGGGCGATTGATGCCGCATGAATTATTTTATTGTGCGGGCAGTAATGAAATAAGACGAACAGATAAAACCGAGGACAGCTACGAAACGGAATTTACTTATGCTGATCAAAGCATGCTGCAAATACTGGAAGTACAAATGGTTTATGGTAATCGTGAAAAAGCGCTTGCCGAACCAAATACAATGGTAATATCCAAAAGAGTTGAGGATAAATTTTTTCCTGGTGAGAACCCGGTTGGCAAAACGATGATATTGAATGATGACAAAACCAGAATTTACAAGATTGGTGGTGTGATGAATGACATGCCAAAAAATTCACACGTTCAATATGATTACCTGCTCACGATGACGGGTTATAGCTTATGGAATGATGAACAAACCAATTGGGGCGCTAGTAATTATTATACTTATGTACGTTTAAAGAAAGGTGCAAATGTTGAATTATTCCGCAGCAAACTGAAACAGATCATTACCAAATATTATGCACCTATCGCAGAAAAAAGCGGCGACAAGGGATGGATCGCATCTCTCAGCAAAACAAAATTATTGGCTCAACCCATAGCCGATATTCATCTCAAATCTTACGATATTGATGATGGCCTTGAAAAAGGAGATATGCGTTTTGTGTGGTTATTTGGCGCTATTGCGTGTTTTATCCTCATCATTGCCTGCATTAATTTTGTTAATCTCTCTACGGCAAAATCGGCGAACCGCGCCAAGGAAGTTGGCTTGCTAAAAGTGGTTGGCTCTTATCGCATCAATCTTATCAATCAGTTTCTTACTGAATCAACACTTTACAGTTTTGCATCTTTTGCCTTAGCCATTATTATCGCAATAGTATTGCTTCCTATGTTCAACACACTTTCTGCAAAGTCGTTATCTATTCCCTGGAATGCCTGGTGGCTGATGCCTTTGATGATTATTGCTGCCGCATTCATCGGCGCAATTGCCGGTATCTATCCCGCATTTTATTTATCAGCATTCAAACCAATACATGTATTAAAAGGACAATTGAGTCGCGGATCAAAAAATTCTATTTTAAGAAATGGATTGGTGGTTTTTCAATTTGCAACATCAATTATTCTTATCATCGGTACCCTGGTGATCTCGAAACAAACGCATTATATTCTTAATAGGGATATAGGTTTTAATAAAGATCAGGTCATGCTCATACAAGGCACTAACACGCTTGATAATAAAACGGCGATGCCGAGTTTTAAAAATGAGCTCCTCAATATTAATAGTGTAAAAGCAGTTACGCTCAGTGATTTCTTGCCTATATCAGGTACTAAGAGAAACGGAAATACTTATTATATAGATGGAAGAACGAAGTTAGACGCCGGTGTGTTTGCGCAACATTGGGTTGTTGACTACGATTATCTCAAAACGATGGGTATGAAGATGAGTGAAGGAAGATTTTTTTCCAGAGATATGGCTTCAGATACTGCGGCTGTAGTTATCAATCAATCAATGAAACAAAGGCTTGGATTAAAAAACCCTATTGGGCAGATAATTACAAACAGTTGGGATCATATGCGTATAGTAGGCGTGGTTAATGATTTTAATTTTGAAACGATGAAACAAACTATTAACCCGGTTGCATTTTACCTCGGAAATAATTATTCATCAATCGTAGCCGTAAAAATAAATCCTGAAAAAGTTCAGAACACCATTGCAGCAGTTACTGCTGTTTGGAAAAAATTTGCACCAA
>DATHPY010000677.1:0-2848 GCA_035483315.1 Puia sp.
GCGCGGATCTTTTCACTTATGTGGTATCGGAACTAAAAGCGATCAATTCAGATCTCGTTCCACCAAGACAGAATCAATATGGTCGCGCAGATCAGGCCGCAGCCTGGGCTTTATTATCACGCGTATATTTAAATGCGCAAATTTATACAGGGACTCCACAACCCGATAGCGTTATTACTTATTGCAACAAATTAGTTACCGCCAATTACACGCTGCATCCAAAATTTTCAGAGTTAATGCTGGCAGATAATAATTTGAATACAGATGAATTCATATTTACCATTCCTTATGATGGCACACATACACAGAGCTATGGTGGAACAACTGTTTTAGTGAATGGTCCGGCAGGTGTTCCTCATTCTATTTCGGGTGGCGCACAATCAGGTTCATGGGAATGTATTCGTATTACACAACAATTTGTAGGGCTTTATGATACTGCTAATGATAAGCGCGGACAATTTTGGACGAATGGCCAGAGTTTGATCATGACCCAATTACTCGATGCTCCTACTGATGGTTATTCATCTTACAAATTTAGAAACGTAACGAGGTCCGGCGCTGAAGATCCTGACACAGATCCCACAACTACTTTTTCAAGTATTGATATGCCTTTATTCAGAATGGCAGAAATTTATTTGAATTATTCTGAAGCCGTATTGCGCGGCGCCAGCACAGGATCATTATCGCAGGCATTGACTTATTACAACGATGTGCGGTTAAGAGCCTATAATGGAGATAGCAGCGGAATAGCAACAAGCATCACTTTGCCGGATATTTTAAATGAAAGAGGCCGTGAATTTATGTGGGAAGGATTGAGACGTACAGACCTTGTAAGATTTGGTGAGTTTACCACAAACGCATATTTATGGGCATGGAAAGGTGGCGTACAAAATGGAACTGCTGTTAGCAACAATTTGAATTTATTTCCGATACCGGCATTCGATATATCAGCTAATCATAACCTCATTCAAAATCCGGGTTATTAATAACGTGTAAAAAACTTATTATGAAAAAGTATTTCAATAAAATTTTGCTTGCGCTGTGCGGCTTGATTCTTTTTGCTTCCTGCAAAAAAAATGTAGCGGAGTTAACTTATTCAGGTAATGGCACTGCTCCGGTTTTATCAGCCACAGTTGCCAGCAGTGATTCCATTCCTTTAAGCCCTGCCGATTCAACCAATACTGCAATTACATTTTCATGGACAAATCCTGATTATTCATTCAGCAATGGAATAAGTTCATTGAACGTTAATTATAATTTGCAGATTGATACAGCGGGTGCAAATTTTACAAGCAGCAAAATGATTCAAATCGGAATAGCTTCTGATCTGTCAAAAACATTTAGTGTCGCCGATCTTAATTTTGTTTTATTTGGAACAATGCAGCTTCAAACCGGAGTTCAGCACAACATAGAAGTGCGCATCGAAAGCTTTTTGAATGAAGCGAGCCTGCCTTTATATTCAAACACGCTGAGCTATACAGTTACACCGTACGCAATACCGCCACAAGTTAATCCGCCAACAACCGGAACATTATTTATTACCGGAAGCGCTACACCGGATAGTTGGATGGTTGGAGGTGATGCAACTTCTGTAACAACTCCTGTCAATCAACAATTAACTGTTGTGCCGGGTAGCAATGGTTTGATATACACAATAACGATGCAGATGATAGGCGGACAACAATTTTTGTTAGTACCTGCAGCTGGGGACTGGACTAATAAATATGCAACTGCAGATGGAACCGGCGGAACAACTTCCGGCGGAACTTTCAGCTACAATGCGGCAAATAATTTTACAGGGCCGTCTTCATCAGGAACTTATACCGTGACCTTTAATTTCCAAACAGGAACTTATTCGATCACTCAATAACGAAACAAAGTATTTTGAAAAAATAAATTATTATGACACATAATTTAAAATCTCTCGCAGTTGCAATAATATTTTCTTCGGCAATATTTTTTGCTTGTGATAAAAAGCAATCTGTGATGTATTTTTCGAATGGTCAGCAGGCTCCTGTTTTAACAAGTTCAACAACAACAGTTGCTCCAACACCTGCAGATTCATCAAACAATGCACTTGTTTTAAGTTGGTCAAATCCAAAATACGCGACAGATTCGGCATCCGAAAAATATATTATCCAGATAGATTCTTCCGGCCGCAATTTCAGCAAGGCAGTCAATATTACAATGTCCGGTGCTCTTGTTGATTCTTTCACTGCAAAACAGATCAACACCATTGAACTTGGCTTTGGTTTTTCTTATAACGTAGCGTACAAAATAGACGTGAGAATCATTTCATCTTATGCAAATAATAATCAGCAATTAACTTCAAATGTTCTTACACTTACTGTTACTCCTTATGTTATACCACCTAAAGTAGCTCCACCAACTACAGGACAATTATTTCTTGTTGGATCAGCGACGCAGGGTGGTTGGGCTAATCCCGTTCCTGTACCAACTCAACAATTTGAAAAAATTGATTCTGTTGATTACGGCGGCGTATTTAATTTAATTGGCGGCCAGCAATATTTGCTCTTACCACTCAATGGAGACTGGACAAATAAATATGCAGTTACAGATGGCAATGTGCCCGCAACCGGAGGACCGTTTGGCTATAATGGAAATGATGGTACCTACAACACAAATTTTAACGGACCGGCCACATCAGGTTGGTATTCGATAATTGTAAATTTTCAAGCGGGAACTTACAGCGTTACTCCTTACACACAGTTTATGCCAGACAGTTTATTTATAGTTGGCAGCGCAACCGACAGTGGATGGAATAATCCAGTGCCTGTGCCGGCTCAGATGTTCACACAAATAAATTCATCGCAATTTTCAATCACGC
>DATHPY010000678.1:0-2228 GCA_035483315.1 Puia sp.
TCAAGATCGAGAGAAGGGTATTTTTTTCTTATCGCATTTGCATCCGCAACGCTGATGCCGCTATTCCATATATAAATATGGTGAAGCTCTTTCAATGATACAAGCCTTTCAATATCTTCTTTTTTAATTGCCGTATTGGTAAGAGAAATATTTTTTAGATGATTCAATTTATTCAGCGCAGATAAACCATTACCTGTTATCTTACTAAAAGAAAGATTTAGTTTTCGCAGGTTAGTGAGTTGCCCGATTGTTTGCAGGTCATTATCAGTCACCGGCATTTTATCAAGGTTCAAAGAAACGAGCTGTGTTTTTATTTCTAACAAATCTTTTAATTGATCTGGTTTAAAAAAAGATGTGCCAAAAAAATCAACAGCGATCGCAGGCGATTCTTTTGCTAATGAATATACCGCGCGATAATTTGTATTTAATTTCTGAATCGTTTTTTCATTCGCTGCAGCAAAATCGTATGTTTCTTCTTCATCTGAAGATTTGAAAATATTTTCAGCAATGGATCGCAACGTATCAGTTGGTTCCAGCTCATTTACTTTTATTTTAAAATTCGCTCCGCGTTTTATCCAGTTATATAAAATAGTAAGTTCCTGTTCATTTAATTGTGGCTTGCCGGTTGGAGGCATGTGTTTTTTTTCTTCTTCAGGTAGATGAACACGCTGCAACAACAAACTCATGTTAACATCTGTCGTGTCCCATAATGGGCCATCTTTTCCGCCTCTCAATAACAATTGCTGCGTCTCCATCACTAATTCGCCTTTTGCTTTTTTGCTGTTGTGACAACTGATGCATTTCGCGTCCAGTATGGGTTTCACCATATCCGTAAATACAACAGCTTCATCAAACGAAACTTTTTTTCGCGGCTGGTCTTTATAAACCGGTGCAAGCAAAAAATTATCGCCATGCGTAATGCTTGCTCCCTGGTGACCTGCGATTATCAAAACAATTGTGCTCACCAAAGTTGATGCAGCTAAAAAAAAATTTGTTTTATTTATCTGTTCATAAAATATATACCACAAAAAAGTGAGCAGCGAAATAAATGTGCCACTCCATTTATGCCATTGCAGTGAATCCTGGTTGTACGCCGTTTCTTTCGATAAAAAAATTCCCATCAATGCAGTGATGGCAGCAGTAAATGCAGTTGCTAACAATAACCATTTGCTGATATCATGAAATAATTCGGGAGAATGAAATTGCTTTTTTGGAACTATCCAGATCCAGATGATGAACAGCGCGAATAATACAATTGGGAAATGAAGAAACAAAGGATGTGCGCGACCAACAACCTGCAGTAATGACGGAACGATCAGCCTGTCGTAAAAAATTAATAAAAAACAAAGAAGGCAATTTGCGGCGATCGTTGCGCTGAATAAAATATTTTTCCAGTTCATCTTATTATACAACTGGTTCTAATTTGTATGGATAAACATGCCCGGAATTCCATTGCGCCACATACATGTTTTGCTCATCATCAATACAAACATCATGTGGGTATTGAAAAACTTTTATGGTCTGATGCATTTCATCTGGCTTATTGCCGGAATAAGTAGGATCGTTTCCTGCAAGATTTGAAACCACTTTAAAATCTTTATCGAGTATGGTAACGAAACCGGATTTCTCGCCAACATGAGAACTGCTTTGCAAAACAGCGCTGTACAAATAATCGCCGTTGATCACCGGACGACAAACCCACGCGCCGGGAAGTGGAATGGTATTTATTAATTTTCCATCGAGTGTAAAACGCTTAAATGCATTTTGCTGGCGCGAAGTAATAATAAGTGTTGGGTTATTTTTAATTCTGTGATCAACACAAATGCCATGCGCATTTAATAAATTTTCTTCTTTATCACCTTTGCCTCCGAAGTGGCGAATGTAATTTCCTTTGTAGTCATATTGAATGATGAAATCTTTTCCGTATCCATCAGCAACATAAATGTCTCCATTTTCTGTGATAGCAGTTTCGGTAGGAATGTATTCTTCTGCTTTTGTATATTGACCGGTTTCTTTCGGATAATCTAAGGTTAATAAAACGCGTCCGTCCATTGTTGTTTTAATGACCTGGTGACGATTATTATCGCAGATAAATAATACTTCCTGTCCATTCTCGTTAAATAAAGTAAGTCCGTGTGCACCCGGATATTCATGTCCCCACGTATTAACGAGCTTGCCTTTTTTATCGTAGAAGATCACATTGTTTTTTGTTTCGTTGGTGAGCAAAA
>DATHPY010000679.1:0-2903 GCA_035483315.1 Puia sp.
TGGTGAAATAGTCTTGATTATAATCTGGGGCTAACAGTAATGTATAACCGGAAAATTGATTTGAAACTGAACCATACTTAATAGTAAACTCATTTAAATATTCACTTGCTTTACTCAATAAACTGATCGTATTTTTCTTCAAATTCCTGGTATTTATATTTTCCGTTTACAGCATTTTCCTTTCCGGATTCCGCTTTATTTACCAATTCAAAATATGTCTGGGGAAATTCATCGGAATATACTTTGGGAAGAATCTTTGTTATCGTAAAGCCTTTGTAGAGTGTAAAAATTAGGAATAAGGCTATTATGAGAATGGAATTATCTTTTAACCGGCTTATAAATTTAAATGTAGAAATATTTTACCAAAATAAAAAAGCTCACAATCAATTGATTTGTGAGCTTTTGAATCCTTTTGAGATTTTTCTGGTGATCCCGCTGGGATTCGAACCCAGGACCCCTACATTAAAAGTGTAATGCTCTACCAGCTGAGCTACGGAATCATCCCTTTTTTTGGGAGTGCAAAAATACTCTAAAATACATTGGCGCCAAATTTTAAAAATATTATTTTCCCCATGCAATTTTGTAATTATCAACATTTCTTTTTATCCGCGCGGCAAGTAATGTATTTTTGCAGCAATAAATTCCCTCATGTCTTTTTTTAATAACAAAGTTGTTGTAGTTACCGGCGGAAGCGACGGCATTGGTAAAGCGCTTATTGATGCCTTAATTCAGCTTGGCGCAAAAGTTGCAACCTGCGGCCGCAATTACGACAAACTGTATCAATTACAAATGCAATACGCAAATGTTTTGCTGCATGCAGTTGTGTGCGATGTTAGTAAAGAAGATGAATGTAAAAGATTTATTGAGTCAACTATTGAAACGTTTGGTACGATTGATATTCTGATCAACAACGCTGGTGTGAGCATGCGTTCATTATTTGAAGATGTAGACACTGAAGTGATAAGAAGATTAATGGACGTTAATTTTTTTGGCGCCGTGTATTGCACAAAAAGTGCATTGCCGGAAATTATGAAACAGAAAGGAACGATAGTAGGAATATCTTCAACTGCGGGTTATCGCGGTTTACCCGGAAGAAGCGGTTATTCTGCATCTAAATTTGCATTGCAGGGTTGGCTTGAATCATTAAGAACAGAATTATTAAAAACCGGCGTGCATGTTATGTGGGTTAGCCCGGGATATACTGCATCAAATATTCGCAACGCAGCATTAAATGCAAATGCAGAATTGCAGGGAGAAAGTCCGTTAGATGAAAGCAAATTAATGACCGCTGAAGAATGTGCAAGACTAATTTTACGGGCAATTGAAAAAAGAAAACGCACCGTAACACTTACTGCAACCGGTAAATTAACGGTCTTTATGAATAAATTTTTCCCTTCGTTATCAGATAAACTCGTTTATAATTTCTTCTTCAAAAAAAATAGCCTGGTGAAATAATTTCTCTCAACCAACCTGCTTGTATAAATGGCATTGATAACCCTTACATCGGATATTAGCGAACAAGATTATGTAATTGGCGCTGTTAAGGGACAACTGCTGCAAATAAATCCTGAGTTTTCTATTGTTGATATTTCTCACCAGCTTTCACCGTTCAATTATTCGCAGGCTGCGTATGTTTGCCGCAATGCAATAAAACATTTTCCGCCGTTCACTTATCATATTATTTTGGTGAGTTTGTTTGAACAGAAACCGGAAAATTTATTACTGGCATTTCATAACCAACAATATTTTCTCTGTGCCGATAATGGTTTGCTGAGTATGATCATTGATGGAAAACCGGAAGCGATCATCGGTTTGCCGTTGGATAGAACCGCAATTAAAAATACGTTGTATTGCACCGGGGTTATGGGAAACGCAATTAATGAAATTATTGATGGAAAAGATTTAAGGAAGATCGGTGTTGCTGATTTTTCATTTAAACAGAAAAATAATTTGCGTCCCTTGCTTGGTGATAACTGGATCGAAGGACAGATACTTTTTATTGACAATTTTGAAAACGTAGTAGTGAATATTACGCACGAAGAATTTGAAGAACAAAGAAAAGGAAGAAGTTTTCGCATTGTTTTTAAACGCGATGAAGTGATAGATAAGATCAGCGAAGCTTATGCTGATGTTTCTGAAGGAGAGAAGCTGGCATTATTTAACTCCGCCGGATATTTGGAAATTGCCATGAATAAAGGAAATGCGGCAGGATTATTCGGATTGCAAAAATTTACCGATCAATCGCAAAGTCAATATATGCAAACGCGATTATTTTATCAGACGGTGAAAGTTTTTTTTGAGTGAGAAATATTTCACGCAAAAATGCAAATACGGATTGCATAATTTTTTAAAAAGATGGAACGCAGATTTGCTATGATGATTAAGATTAATCAGTGTCTATCATAAATAATCTTAACTGATCTGCGTTCTATCCAAGTTGATTTTTTTGAAATTGCTGATAGTAAACCACAGCTCAATAGTAGCACAACCGATGAACGGATCTCGCCCGAGGCGAGACGATGATGCTATGAAAAACCGAAGCTGGTATTAAAAAATCAGATAGTCGACCGTGGACAGTCAACCATCGACGGAAAGACAAGAAAATTAATCGTTAAAAGGCGTTAACTCTCTCTATCATTATGCTCATAACCTTATATTTGCGAATTCTTTTTTAAAATAATGCTTATGAACTTTAATAAAGTAAACAATATTGTGGGTTGGATCGTATGTGTTTTCGCCTGCACGGTTTACATTATGACGATGGAACCTACCGGAAGTTTTTGGGATTGCGGTGAGTTTGTTTCCAGTTGTTATAAACTGCAAATTCCGCATCCGCCGGGAGCGCCATTGTTTGTTATTTTGGGAAGATTTTTTATTATTTTATTCGGCGACAATCCACATAC
>DATHPY010000680.1:0-7939 GCA_035483315.1 Puia sp.
TTGATAAGCCTCGATTGCTTTTTGTGAAGCATACAGGTCAGTGTATACTCCTTTATCTTTTATCGGAAATATGCACGAACCTGAAGAATGATTCATTACGCAATTATTTCTTTCCCCGAGACGCAGATATGCTAACGCAAGATATTTGCGTGCATCTGTTATTGCAGGTTCTTTTTTATTTGTTCTTTGAATAATTGCCTGCAATATTTCTATCGCATCTTTTTCTTTACCCAGTTTTATCAGGGACATGGCTTTAAAATATTGCGTAACTGTAAATTGATGAAAACCGATAGCCGGATTAGTGAGAACCGAATCATAAAACGAAAGCTGTGCCTGCGATGAAAAAGGATTGTCTTTATTATTATCAGGTTGTAATGCTTTTTTGTAAAGCAGCGTTTCATCGCGCTCCATGCAATAATTGTTTATGCATTTATAGGTCAGCGACGAAAGCAAGATGAGAACAATAGCAGACGATATGATAATTATTAATTTTTTTTTCTTCATAAACTATGAATAATAAATTTGAATTCAAATAAGGTTTTCTACAAATTGCCTGCAAAGAATAAATACAGGCAAAGCAGAATCACAACCGGACAAATAAACTTCAGCTCACTTATAATAATCGAAATGGTATAGCTTAGCTTTAAAATAAAACGGTAAAACCGATTGGTGTACATATCAATCAGCAACCGAAAACTGAGGTTGATTATGAATCTGCTGTGTTAGCAATATTTAGGAGGTCGCTCCGGAAGTTCGCGATGAGCGGCGGTGATGTGAACTATGTAGTGAAAGGGAAATGAAATTTTGAAATGAAAATTATCAATGTTGAATTGTTCATAGACGGTTTCATAATCTGTTGTAATATTTTTTGATGAACCTGAATTGGTATTTTTATTTTGCCCCGGATGCTGCAGATCATTTACAAATTTGAAAAACTCATTTTTTGCTGATAACAATTTCATTGCGTCGTGATTGGGAATGCATAACATTTCCAGGGAGTCGTTATAAATTCTGCGTTTGACATATTTGTATTGAACACCTTCAATTTCTATTTGCCCGTCAATACGTTCATAAGATTTTGAATTGTTATAGTAAGGCAAATATGTAACCGGAATTTTAATAGAGATCAACTGGGTTTGGTCGTACTCGTCATTATCAAGTTGAGATTCTAATTTCGAACTTGCTGTTTCCTGCATGTAAAAAACGAGAAAATGATATCCAACCCAGTTGAAAACTAAAAGTGATAACAGTAATATGGAAAAAAGTTTTTTCAACAATTCATTTATTAAACTTTTTCAGCAACAGGCTGCTGCGGTGAAAAAATATGATTGCCATATCCTCTTTCTGCAACTTGTTTTGCGCGCGGCGGATAAGTGCTCAGGTCAGTTGGTGTGTTTGCAGCTAATCCATCTACATAACGATTGAACATACAGAATGCAGCAGCGATCAGCACCGTGTCATGAATGTCTTTATCTGTTGCCCCTTGTTTTTTTGCGCGTTCAATATCTTCTTCTGTTACATGTTTGCCGCCTTTTTGCACTTTGCCTGCAACATTTAATAGTGATTTTAATTTTTCAGAAATTGGTGCGTTCTGATAATCTTTTCTTACCTGGTTAACCAATTCATTATCTCCATCTAAATAAATACAGGCAATTGCTCCATGCGAATTATGACAATAAAAACAATCATTAAGATAAGAAACGTGCGTGGCGATTAACTCCCGTTCCGCCGGAGATAATCCTACTGTATCTTTTAATAAAACATTTGCTAAAGCCCCCATTGGCTCTGCAGTTTCCGGGCGAAAAGCCATCAAACCGCGAATGCCGGCTAAATTGTTATCAACTTTAATGTATGGCATAATATTTTTAATTTACGTGTAACCATTACTGTTATTAATTCATAGAAACAGAAGTTTTGCTCAAAGCCTGTTCCGCCAAATGTGTTCCGTCAATACGCGATTTTATTTTTGCAAACGCAATATCTCTTGCGGTTGATGTATCGTCTGCAAAAGGCGAAAATCCGCAGTCATCTGTTGTTCCAAATTGTTCGATAGGAATAAATTCGACAGCTTCTAATATTGTATCTAATATTTCTTTCGGCGATTCTACTCTTGGGTTCAATACATCAGTCACTCCTAAGAATACGCGTTGAGTTGGTTTCAGATTTTCTTTGATGGAAGAAAGTACAGAACGTTTGTCTTTTTCTCCGGCAAACTCGAGGTAAAAATTTTCTGCATTTAATTGAAACAATAGCGGAAGTAAAGATTCATAAGGAATATCTGCACTATGCGTGGAATCATGATCGCCGCCGGGGCAGGAGTGCACTCCGATTTTATTTCTTTCTTCTTCACTGAAACGATTGAGCACCGCGTTATTCAGATCAATAAAAGATCTCAGCACGCCGCCACTCGGATCAAGTTTCAATGCAAGTCTTGCTTCGGTAAAATCAATTTGCACATTGTATGCGCCGCTGTTCAAACTTTTCCTGATGTCGGCTTCGGCTTCATTCAACAGATCATTAATGAATTGTTCGCGCGGATATCCTTCAATACCATTTTGAGGATATAATAAACTAATTGCTGATACTGCGATCACAGCCTGCTTCACCGGCAAAGAAGTGAGTTGCTTTGCTTTTTGAAGATAACTGCTTGCATATTTTTGATAACGAAACCGACCTGAAGTTATTACAGGTAACTGTCTCGTGTGTCCATCGGCAAATGGAATAATAACACCATTTGGATCAAGATTTTTCATACCGGCAATCGGGTAAGTTGCAAAGCTTGGTTTGGTTTGTTCTCCGTCCGTGATTACGGGCGAACCAGTTTCTTCAAAACATTTAATGGTATCCGTTAGTGCAGCATCAAACAACTGCTGAAGATCATTATCATTAAGTTGTCCCGCGGCATTTGCCTGCATTCCCAAAATTAATTCAACCGGGCGTGGGATGCTTCCGATTGGTTCTGTTTGAATTTTCATATTGCAATTTTGAAAAGTGATTAATATTTTTAGCTTATAAATTTTTGTACAAATCGAAATCTATATAACCTTCTTCAGCCCGCGCCGGCGCACGGTTTACATAATACTGCCTGTCTTCTGGAGCCCATGTTGCAAGTCCATCTACATAACGATTGTACATGCAAAAAGCAGCAGCGATCAAAATCGTGTCATGAATTTCTCTGTCTGTGGCGCCGAGTTTTTTTGCTTCTTCAATTTGTTCTGCAGTAACATGTCTGCCACTTTTTTGAACACTTGCAGCGATTGACAATAAAGATTTTAATTTTTCAGAAATAGAAGTTGAACGATAATCTTTTTTGATTGCATCAATTGCAGGAATATCACAACTAAGATAATGACCGGCAAGTGCGCCATGAACATTCTGACAAAAAAAACAATCGTTGAGTGATGAAACATAAGCGCCGATCAATTCTCTTTCGCCGCGGGACAAACTATTGTTGTCATCACGCAATAGAATTTCTGCAAGTTCATTAAGCGGCTTTGCTGTTTCCGGGCGAAAAGCCATTGGTCCGCGAATGCCGGGAAGATCAGGAAGAGTGATATGTGCCATAAGAAAATTTAAGATTTACGATTTGTTCAAATGATAGATTCTTTATTAATTCTTAATTACTAATTTTTAATTTCAGCCGTTGTTTGCGGCAGTATATATCCCTTCGCCATTCGTTTTCCCATTTCTTCATAAACAGCAGGATCAGTTGGCGTCCAGCTTGCAAGTCCATCAACATACCTGTTGAACATGGAAAATGCTGCGGCGATTAAAACTGTATCATGAATTTCTCTGTCCGTTGCTCCATGTTTTCTTGCTGCTACAACATCATCTTCAGAAACTTCTTTGCCAAGAATTTGAACTTTGCCCGCGATATTTAATAAAGCTTTTAATTTGTCGCTGATGTTTGCGTGTTGCATGTCTTTTAATACTTCATCAACAATATTTTTTTCATCCTCATATAAACACCTTGATGCTGCGGCGTGACTGCTCATGCAAAACATACAATTATTACGCGATGATACGTAGGCCGCAATTAATTCTCGTTCCGCTTCTGATAGTGTAGATTCGCCGCGTAGTAAAATCTGCGCAAGTTCATATAAAGGTTTGCCTGTTTCTGGTCTGAATATTACTAAGCTTCTTATTCCCGGAACTCCTTCTGCGACTTGAATATGTGCCATTTTTATTTACGATTTTAGATGTACGATTTAGTTTTTTGTTTTTAGTTTTTCTTTTGAAATAAATGTTGTGACGAAGCCAATTACAAAAACAAATGAAAAAATAAATATTGCATTTCCATAGCCGCCAAGCATTGTAACTAATGCACCAATAAAAAAAACAACCACGCCGGTGAACAGTCTCCCGATATTAAAACAAAAGCCAGTCGCTGATGCGCGAATCGCTGTCGGAAAAATTTGCGGAATATACACTGCGAGCGCACCCTGGCTGATACCAAAGAAAAAAGCAAGTAATATCATTTCTGCGTAGGTGACTGTTGAAAACGATGTGTTGAGTTTGAATAATAAAAACGTGAACAGGAAACATGCAGCGAAACACATCATCATGGTTTTGCGTAAACCGATTGCATTGGCGATCCAACCAGAAGAAAAACTACCAGCCAAACCTCCTGAGGCCATGATCATGATCGTTAGTCCGCGCATTTTTTGTGCATCTTCAAGGGAAGAAATATTTTGAGCCCACGTCGGAGCCCAGGAAAAAATTGCCCATAAACCAATCAGCATCGCGCCAAATATTATTGAACCCGACAAAAGATTTTTTTTGTTTGGCGCATCGAAGAGTTGTTTATTAAAATTTTCTTTTGTTTTATTTGACTGCTTATCTTCTTTCCATTTTATTGACTCCGGTAAAATAAATATTGCGATGATGGATAACAATACGGGAACAATACCAACCATAAACGCCTGCCGCCATGATGCGACCAAATTATTAATTGCGCCGGCTGCAAAAAAACCAACCGGTATTCCGATTGATACGATGCCCAATGCTATTGCGCGTTTTTTTTCCGGCCACATTTCAGAAATAAGAATTGTTGTTGTGACTAATACGCCGCCAATTCCGAAACCTGAAAAAAATCGTGAAGCACTTGCCAGCATCCATGTTGATGATGCTGCGGTTATCAGCGTAAACAAACCGTAACAGGCAGTGGATAAAATTGCAGATCGTGAACGACCAATTTTATCGCAAATAAATCCCCACAAAAAACCGCCGAACATCCATCCGAAAATGAATAATGAATTTATATACGCGCTTACTTCATTCATCTTTTCATCACTCACATTGCCGAGCAAATCTTTTACAGTAACCGGTAAATATGCTGACATAAGCATCGTAACAACGCCGGAAAAAATGGTGCTGATAAAACAAATGGTGAAAATAATTGCCCTGCTCGTTGTTTTCGTTGCAGCAAAACCCGGTGTAATAATTGTTGCTGTTTTTCCCGTCATTGTTATTTCATTTTCCATTATTTAACGGGTTGATTTTTCAAATGAGCATAACCATTTTTCAAACGATTGTATCCATGATCTTTTAACCTGTTACCAAGATTATTATAAAACTCCGGTTGCGTTGGTGTGACTGTCGCGAGTCCATCAACATAACGATTGTACAAACAAAATAGCGCTGCAATTAAAACCGTGTCGTGAATTTCAATATCGGTTGCGCCTTCGTCTTTTGCTTTTTGTATTGAATCTTTTGTAACACTTTTCCCGCTTTGCTGAACCTGCGATGCAATGGTGAGCAACGCTTTCATTTTTTCACTTACGGGAGCGGTGATAATATTTTCTTTTACTTTTTCTGATGTTTCCGATTCTCCCAATAAAACATTGGCTGCTGCTGTGTGTGCGGCTGTGCAAAATTTACATTGGTTGCGCGACGAAACTATTGTTGCAATCAATTCGCGCTCACCTTCTGTTAATGAAGACGGACCGCGTAATAAAACTTGAGTGAGTTCACGAATTGGAGCGGCGCTGTCCTGCCGGTATTCCAGCAAGCCAGTGATGCCGGGCAAATGTTCTTCCAATGGTATGTATGGCATGGTCAAATTTTTAAAATTAATTATTGCATTATGTGCAATTGATGTGGCGTTTTGAGATCAGCGAAAATTAAATGCGAAAAAGGTAAAAAGAAAAAAATTATGCAAGCACATTCGGCGGATGTTCATCAGTAGATGAGAAATCGAAGGAGATGTTTTCCAAATAATAGAAATGATTTTTTGAAAGAATACAATCAACCATGTTGACTTGATAAAAATCATTTAGAGTATAGTTGTCTAAAGAAAAGTTTTTGTAATTCTCGTTGTGCGAATTTGCTTTTTTAGTTTGACTGCATTGCAGATCATTCACCAATTTAAAAAAATCATCTTTTGCACTGTGCAATTGCATGGCGGTTTTGTTTGGAATACACATCAGCTCAAGTGAATCTTTATAAATCCTGCGCTTTACATATTTATATTCAACGCCGGCAATTTCTATTTGTCCATCTGTGCGCTCAAACGATTTTGAATTGTTATAATAAGGCAAAGAAGTAACCGGAATTTTGACGGCGATCAGTTGACTTTCATCATAACGATTATCATCTAACTGCGTTTCCAATTCAGCATTTTTTTTCGATTCTATATAGGAAGTAAATAGCTGGTAGCCTGCCAAATTAAATAGCAGGATTGCAAGCAGTATTATGGTAAAAATCTTTTTCAGGCGATACTAAGTTAATAAAATTAGCAGAAATACCTGATTCCTGATTTTCGATTAACGAATAAAGGCATAAATATCATCAATAGCTGTTGCTTTTTCTGGTGGAAAAGACAAGGCAGTAAACTTCAGGAGATTGTCAGGAAATCATTTTAAGAAGATCAGCTCAAATTTTTTCTTCTGTATCTTTTTTTGCCAGTCCGGCAATTTCAGCATATCCTTTGGTAAGTTCTGTCATCTCAAGCTCTGTTTTTTCTTCCACGTTGATCAAAGTATTACTTGCCGATTCATGTGATACCACAAGTTCATTCACTTTTAAATGAAGTGAAGCGGAAAACCTGTTGAAGGATTTTTGAATAATAAACAAACTTAGAAAAGTGATCCCAAGAATTATATCGCCGATGCGGTAATGAATATCTTCTGTATGAAAACGTTTGTTGGTGAGCCAGAATATTACCGTGCAGAAAGCTAAAAAAAATGTGATGGAGTTGCCGAGGATCGCAATGGCAAATGAAGCAATTCTTTCAAACCATCTCTCTGCGTGCGTGTATATTTTTTTTATTTTGCCAGTCATTTTTTGATTGTGGCAATTTCAGGAAATCTTATTAAACGAAAGAATGAAATTTGTTCCGGCGCCTTCTTCCGATTGAACATCCACACCAACATGATTGGAGTGAAGAATATTCAGTGTTGTTGATAATCCCAAACCCATTCCGCCGGGCTTATTGCTGAAATAGGGCTTAAATATATTCTTTAAATTTTCTTTGCTTATTCCAATACCATTGTCTTTTATTTCTAAAATGCACTTTCCATTTATTGATTTTGTTATCAAATTTAATTCTCCGTTTTGAAAAGGCATCGCATCAACCGCGTTTATAAGAATATTTGTCAACGCGATTTTTAAATTCTGCTTATTCACTAAAATTTTAGCGTCGAGTAACGTATAATATTTATTGATTGTAATATTTTTAAGTTTGATGCGGTCATCAGTTATTGCAAGTACATCATCAAGCAATTGGTGAATGGAATAATTTTCAACCTGAATTTCATCTGTTTGGTAATATGAAAGAAGATCGGTTGTTAAATTATTAATTCGCAGAGAAGCGCGCGTAATGATATCCAAAAATATTTTTTGATCGTCTGCGATCAATGTGGATTTTAACATATCTGTCGCCAGGTTGATAGTTGTCAGCGGATTCCTGATTTCATGAGCCAGTGCCGAAGCAAATTGG
>DATHPY010000681.1:0-6204 GCA_035483315.1 Puia sp.
TGGCATAAAAAAGTTGGTGATGATGTGAGGAAAGGTGATGTGCTTGCTGACATTGAAACCGATAAAGCGACAATGGAATTGGAAAGTTATAAGACCGGAAAACTATTATTTATCGGCGCACAAAAAGGTGAAAAAATTTTAGTGAATGATCTGCTCGCGATAATTGGCGACGAGAAAAAAGTTGATGTACAAAAAATTGTAGCAGCATCTAAAAGTAAAGGCGCAGCTCCTGCTGCTGAACAAACTGCTCAACACCCAACCTCTTCAAACGCGGCACCGGTACCGGTTGAAGCAAAAGAAACAGATCATTCTGCAAATGGCGACGGAAGAGTTAAAGCATCGCCGCTTGCAAAAAAATTAGCAGAAGAAAAAGGAATTGATATTTCCAAAGTTCCGGGAAGTGGTGATGGCGGAAGAATAATTAAAAGTGATATTGATAATTATAAACAGTCGATAGAAAGCGCGCAACGACCAACGACCAACGTTCCACAAGCGCCCCAAGGCGTCGTGAGCTTTGACGAAGTTCCTGTTTCGCAAATGCGAAAAATAATTGCAAAGCGTTTGGCTGAAAGTAAATTCACCGCGCCGCATTTTTATTTAACCATGAGCATTGACATGGACAAAGCTGTTGAAAGCAGACCAAAGCTGAATGAACTTTCGCCAGTAAAAATTTCTTTTAATGACATTGTGTTGAAAGCTGTGGCTGTCGCGCTAAAACAACATCCGTATGTGAACAGCAGTTGGCTTGGCGATAAAATCAGGATCAACCATCACATAAATATTGGCGTTGCTGTTGCGGTGGAAGATGGATTGCTCGTTCCCGTTGTGCGTTTTGCGGATACAAAATCACTTTCGCAAATTGCAACGGAAGTAAAAGATCTCGCGCAGCGCGCAAAAAATAAAAAACTGCAACCTGCAGATTGGGAAGGAAGCACTTTCACTATTTCCAATCTTGGTATGTTTGGTATTGAAGAATTTACTGCGATCATTAATCCGCCGGATTCATGCATTTTGGCGATCAGTGCAATTCAACAAATTCCTGTTATAAAAAATGGCGCTGTTGTTCCGGGTAATGTGATGAAGGTTACATTAAGCTGCGATCACCGCGTTGTTGATGGAGCAACCGGCTCCGCATTTTTACAAACGCTTAAAAGCTTGCTGGAAGAGCCTTTGCGGATGTTGGTGTGAGGATCGTGAATGGTGAATCGTCAATGGTGAATAGTGAATAATAAAATATTGATCTTGCTTTGCGGCGGGATTTTTTTATTTATGTCCTTAGCTAAGCACTACTGTTTAGCAGCGTTGCGTCGCACACTTGTACGGCAGGAATTCTATTGAGTGCGTTACAAACGGTGAGTGAATTAATTTTTTGTCTTTTATATCCGGATTTTTTTGCTTTCAAAAAATAATATTTTGCCCAACGATCTGATTGTTTAACCTCAGCACCATATTTGTAACAAAGACTCAAATTATTGAGTGCTTTATCATCATTCTTTACTGCTGCTTTTTTATACCAATAAATTGCTTTTATAAAATTCTTTTTAACGCCTTGTCCATAAAAATATGAATAGCCAACGTCTCTTTGTGCGTCAATTAATCCAGACTGTGCAGCAAGACTATAACAATAGAATCTTTTAGAATAATTTTTTCTAAACAACTCACCTGTGCCGAAGAAAAAGCCAACATTGTATTGTGAATCTCTGTGTCCAAGTTTAGCAGCCTTTAGATACCAGTTATAAGCTAAATGTAAATTTTTTCGAACTCCATATCCGTGATCATAACAAGTTCCGAGATAAAACATCGCCCGTATGTGTCCGCCGTTAGCTGCTGAATTCCATAATGCAAATATGTTTTTCCAGTTCTTTTTCTTAGGCTTAGTTTCAAATGCAAGATGATAAGAAAGTTGAAACTGTCTATTTTGCTCCGACTTACTAATTTGCTTTTCCACTGAGATAAAGTTTGATAAGAATTGTCTTTAGGATTTCTGCTGATTTTCAAATATACACAACTAATAATTTTTAAAATTCACCGCTTAATACTATCAACTGTATGAATCACGGATTAAATGGATTAAAGGATTTCACGGATCGTGCGGTTTTTGATCCGTGTAATTTGCGCAATCAGTACAACCGATGAACGTAATGCGACGCAACGATGCCCAATTGAAAATCAAATGCAGGTTACAAAATATTTATTTACCTTAAGGCATGCTTCATCGCTCCACGCTGCAACTTCTTCGTTTTCATTTTTCATTTTTTTTAATGCCCGTGTATTGGTTTGCGTTAGGCCAGGTTGGTGAGAAAAATATTTTTTCGGCTCTACTTATTTTTATCATTCTTCATTTACTGGTTTACCCGGCGAGCAATGGTTATAACAGTTATATGGACCGCGACGAAACAAGCATTGGCGGATTGAAAGATCCGTCGCAGCCGACGAAACAACTTTTTTACGTCACGGTTTTGATGGATGCCGTTGCGGTGTTACTAAGTTTTTTTGTGAGCGTGTATTTCGCCGCCGGAATTTTTGCGTATATAATAATGTCGAGGGCTTACAGTTACAGAGGGATACGGTTAAAAAAATACCCGATCGCCGGTTATCTCACTGTAGTTGTGTTCCAGGGCGCCGTAATATTTTTTTTAGTTTATCATGGTTGCTCGGCAAATAAAACTTTGAACGTGCCTGTGCCTTGCCTGCTGGCAAGTTTGTCACTGATCGGCGGTTTTTATCCGCTCACACAAATTTACCAGCATGATGCCGATATGAAAGATAATGTTAAAACCATCAGCTATTTATTGGGTTATCGCGGAACATTTGTTTTTTGTGCGATCGTTTACTGCGCTGCATTTGCAACGCTTGCTTTTTATTTTTTTAACACGATGCAACAAAAAGAGTTTTATATTTTTTCAATAGTCATGTTGCCTGTCATCGTATATTTTTTTATGTGGGCAATAAAAGTCTGGAAAAATATCAGTGAAGCAAATTTCCGCAATACCATGCGCATGAATTTTCTCGCTTCTATCTGTACCAACCTTGGCTTTATTGTTGTGTTATTTATAAAATGATTATTTCACGCAAAGACGCTAAGGAACAAAGAAAAAATTTCCGAAAATAAACCACCGTTAACGCCATTGCGTCTTTGCGTGAAACCATAAACAAAAAATATTTTGAGTAAAATTATTTCCATCGGCACCACAGTTCCTCAGTTCAAACACGAGCAGCAGGATATTTTGCAATTCATGCAAAAAATTTATGCGATGAATGAAAGTGAAAATAGAAAGCTGAGATTTCTTTACAAACAAAGCGGTATTGATTGCCGTTATTCTGTTATTGCAGATTACAGCAGAAATATTACTGACTGGAAATTTTATCCGCAGTCAGAAAATCTTGAACCATTTCCTGGACTTGAACAAAGAATGACGTGGTATAATAAATATGCCGCGCCGCTTTCTGTTGATGCCATCCGGAAATGCATTGATGATAAGATCAAGTCAGACGAAATCACTCATCTCATCACCGTTAGCTGCACCGGAATGAGTGCGCCGGGATTGGATCTGCAAATAGTTGAGTTAATGCAGTTACCTAAAAATATTTTTCGCACTTCGGTAAATTTTATGGGTTGTTACGCAGCAATTCACGCGTTAAAATTAGCAAACGCAATTTGTATCGCTGAACCAAATGCGAAAGTGATCATTGTCTGCACGGAATTATGCACGCTGCATTTTCAACGCGCACCAACAATGGATAAAATTGCTTCGAGTCTTTTATTTTCGGATGGCTCAGCAGCGGCGTTGATTACAAGTGATACCAATAATTCGAAAGGAATTCGTTTAAAAAATTTCTATTCCGAAATATTATCAAAAGGAAAAAAAGATATGGCCTGGGAATTATCTTCATCAGGATTTTTAATGACGTTAAGTAATTATGTTCCTGATCTGCTTGAAGAAGATTTCGCAACATTTACAGAAACTGCGTTACAGCAAAGTGATCTGACATTAAATGATGTCACGCATTGGTGCATTCATCCTGGCGGAAAAAGAATTTTGGAAGCAGTTGAAAAAAGTCTTGATATTAATAAAGAGCAACTTGAACAATCTTATCAAACACTGCAACAATTCGGCAACATGTCTTCAGCAACAATTTTATTTGTGTTGGAAAAGATGATGAGCGACATTGATTACAATGAATCAAATACCATATTCAGCGCGGGTTTTGGTCCAGGATTAACATTAGAAACTTTTATTGCAGAGACTTAATTTCTCATAGATTGCACAGATTTCACTGATAATAAAATCTGTGTAATCTGAGAAATCTGTGAGAAAAATACTAATATGGATTTTTCCATTCGTTCATATAAAAAAGAATTGCTTGATCTGGATGACATTCCTTTTGATGCCATCAAAAAAAATATGGATGAATTGGAATTCATCAACAAATATCTCGGAGGTCATCAAATAACCATTGAAGGATTTAAAAAATTACTTGGCAATAAAAAAGAGATCACCATTTGCGAGATCGGTTGCGGCGCCGGCGATAATTTAATGGCACTTTATAAATGGTGTAAGAAAAAAAATATAGCAGCAAGATTTATTGGCATTGATATCAATCCCAATTGCATTGCGATTGCGAAATCAAAATGCGATTTTGCTAATTTCAGTTTTTCGATTTCTGATTATCGAGATTTCATTTTTTTAGACAATAAACCTGACATTATTTTTTCATCGCTATTCTGTCATCATTTTACCAATGAAGAATTGGTTTTTATGTTGCGATGGATGATGAATAATTCTTCAGCAGGAATTTTTATCAATGACCTTCACCGGCATTTGCTTGCTTATCACTCGATACATTTTTTAACAAAGATATTCTCGGATTCATATCTTGTAAAAAATGATGCGCCGTTATCTGTATTAAGAGGTTTCACAAAAAAAGATTGGGAATTGATTTTGCAGAAAGCAGGTTTTAACTCATATTCACTAAAATGGAAATGGGCGTTTCGATGGCTTCTTGTTATCAAACGCGCAATATAAATTCTGCAATGCAAAATTCAAATGAATTATATGATGTGGCTTTAGTCGGTGGAGGTTTAGCAGGATTATCGCTTTCCATTTTGCTCGTAAAAGCAAATTATCGGGTAGCGCTTTTTGAAAAAGAAAAATATCCGTTTCATAAAGTCTGTGGCGAATACATAAGTTTTGAAAGCTGGAATTTTTTAGAAGAACTCGGAATTCCTTTAAGCGATTGGAACTTACCTGTGATAAGAAGATTAATGGTCTCATCACCAAACGGAAAATATTTAGTGCAGGATCTGCCATTGGGTGGATTTGGAATAAGCAGGTTTAAATTAGATTCGACTCTTTCAGAAATTGCAAAAGCAAGTGGTATTCGGTTATTCGAACAAAATAAAGTCAATGATATTGTAAAAGAAGAATCATTATTCAATATTAAAAATTCAGCGGGTGATTCTTATACAAAAATTGTTTGCGGAAGTTTTGGAAAACGCAGCAATCTTGATATCAAATGGAAAAGAAATTTTACGCTTACAAAAAACGACAAACTGAATAATTATATTGGAGTGAAATATCATATTAAGACAGATCATCCAAACGATCTTATCGCTTTGCATAATTTTAAAAATGGTTATTGCGGAATTTCACAAATTGAAGAAAACAAATATTGCCTTTGTTATTTAACAACAGCAGAAAATCTTCGGTTAAATGATAACTCGATTGAAAAGATGGAAAGAAACTTGTTGCAAAAAAATCCTTTTCTCAAAAAAATATTTACTGAGTCAACATTTTTATTTCGTGAACCAATTACTATTTCTCAAATTAGTTTTGAAAAAAAAATGCAGGTTGAAAATAATATTTTATTTCTCGGAGATTCCGCCGGTATGATAACTCCATTATGTGGAAATGGAATGAGCATGGCTTTACATGGAGCTAAAATTGCGTTTCATTGCATTGATGATTTTCTTCAAAATAAAATTAATCGCGACGAGATGGAAAAAAATTATGAAGAGCAATGGAAGAAACTATTTGAAAAACGTTTGCGTACCGGAAGAATCATACAAAGTTTTTTTGGCAATGAATTTTTTTCTAATTTACTCATCTCCACAGTTAAACCCTTCCCCAAATTTGTTTCATTTCTTGTAAAACAAACACATGGTGAGGCATTTTAAATCGTTCCTTCTTATTATTTTAATGC
>DATHPY010000682.1:0-2484 GCA_035483315.1 Puia sp.
TGTTGCTTTTTTAAATGGAGATAAAATTACTTGTCTTGCTGAACCTAATTCCGTTGTGCTGACCGATGAAATGGCAAAAAAGTATTTTGGTTCAGAAAATCCTGTTGGAAAATTTTTATTGTATGATAATAAAGCGCTGCTGAAGATAACCGGAGTGGTAAAGAAAATGCCGCTCAATTCAGATATTACATTTGATTTTTTGATTTCGTTTGAAACCATTTATCGTGTTGAAGCTCCTGCATTCGCCAATTTCATAAAAACCGACTGGACATTTAATCCATGCGAAACCTGGGTGCTTTTAAATGACAAACAACAATCCGTTGTTGTACAACAATTGCTTAACCAGCACCTGCAGCAAAACGGGACGCTGCGTAATCATCAGATGAATAGCGTTTTTTTACAACCGCTTCGGGATATTCATTTGCATGCTTCACAGGTTTCGGGCAACGAAAGTACCAGCGACATCACGTACATTTTTATTTTTGCGGGTATTGCCTTGCTGATACTCATCATAGCCAATGTAAATTTTATCAATTTATCTGTTGCCCGATCCATGAGTAAAATAAAAGAGATTGGTGTGCGCAAAGTTCTTGGTGCAGATAAAACAAAATTAATTATACAGTTTTTAGGAAATACATTACTCATCAGTTTTATCGCCTTCTTTTTTGCAGGTATGTTTACTGGTCTTTTAATTCCGGTTTTAAATAACCTCACTAATAAACAATTGAATTTTTCTTCCTGGATCAATCTTCCCAATATTTTATTTTTTATTTTACTTTTTTCTCTTTCAGGAATTGCTGCCGGTTTATATCCTGCATTTTTTATTGCGCGTTTTAAAATGACGGAAGCGCTCCAGGGAAAATCCGGAAATCATAAAAAAAGAAATCTCATTCAGAAAAGTTTATTGGTCTTTCAATTTACAGTTTCTGTAGTGTTGATCATTACTGCTACCATAATTTATCAGCAACTTCAATTTTTAAGAGACAAACCTTTGGGATTTCAAAAACACCAGTTGCTCGTAGTTCCCATCTTTGGGTCGGGCGCATTCAGTTATGGAAACCAGGTTGATTCTTCTATGCGCCGACGCATGAATCAATTTGCCGCAGAGTTAAAAGACTATAGCAAAATAAATGGTGTAACCGCTTCTTCTGAAATGCCCGGGCAGGGATTTTTGCGGGGTTTGATTATTCCCGAAGGCACGCATGAAGAAGATAATGTTTTTGCTCCCTGGCTTTCTGTTGATTATAATTTTATTCAATCTATGCACATGCAAATAATTGCCGGACGTGATTTTTCTAAAAATGCCGGCACAGATTTTTTACGCGCATTTATCATCAATGAATCCGCGGTTCGCGCATTTGGATGGAAGACTCCCGAAAACGCAATTGGAAAAAAATTTGTACGTGGAAAAATGACGGATGGCAAAAAAGGTCAAATAATCGGAGTGATAAAAGATTTTGATTTTAATTCGCTCACCACGCCAATGCAACCGCTGGTGATTGATGTAAGTCCATACAGGTTTACTGAGTTCGCCATCAATATAAAACCAGATCATGTACAGGAGACGATTGAGCACGTAAAACAAGTGTGGGATAAAACTTTTCCCGAACGCGTTTTTGAATATAGTTTCCTGGATAAAGACATAGATGCTCAATATAAGGACAAAGAAAATTTTAGTAAGATGACTGGTTATTTTGCTTTGTGCGCCATGCTGCTTTGTTGCTCGGGTTTATTCAGTCTTAGTTTTTTTCTTGCATTAAAACGCTCACGGGAAATAAGTATACGGAAAGTGCTTGGTGCAAATGTGCGCGCAATTATTTTTTTGCTCGCCATTGATTTTATTAAAATGGTTTTGATCGGAGTGATCATTGGCTCTCCGGTGGCCTGGTTGCTTATGCATAACTGGCTGCAGTCTTTTGCGTATCATGTCAGCGTTGCGTGGTGGGTATTTATTGCTGCAGCAATCGTTGTTATATTTATTTCATTTTTTACCATTTGTTTGCAATCTCTTAAAGCAGCAATGGAAAATCCCGTAAAAAATTTAAGAAGTGAATAGATTTCGGAGGATTTGAGCTCTCCTCTTTTTCAAATTTAAATCCACAACTATTTTGCCAGTGGGTTCAATGCGTCTATTATTTTTTTACTATCTTCCGGCAAGGAAATTATTCAACGATTTACTACAATCCCGCAATGCCATGAAAGGTTTAATGATGGATTACCGGCTCACGCTTCCCACTGTTTTACGAAGAGCGGAATCCTTGTTTGGAGAAAAGGAAATCATCAGTCGCCTTCCGGATAAAAATATTCATCGCTACACTTATTGTGATTTTACAAAACGCACCAAAAAATTATCAGCCGCTCTTCATCAGCTTGGCATTCGGCAGGGAGACCGGATAGCAACACTTTGCTGGAATCATTATCAACACATGGAAGCTTACTTCGCTGTTCCCTGCATGGGGGCGATCGTGCATCCGCTCAATCTCC
>DATHPY010000683.1:0-4597 GCA_035483315.1 Puia sp.
CCAGGCTAAAGTTGAAGCCGGCAAAATAATTGTTGATGCGCAGGCTGCCATTGAAACACAAAAAATGGCTGCATTAACAGATATAAAAAACCAGGTTGGAAATATGGTTGTAGAAATTTCTGAAAAAATATTAAGAAGAGAATTGACCAATAAACCGGAACAGGAAAATTATATTAAACAGTTGGCGGAAGAAGTAAAACTTAATTAATGTGCTAATGTGAAAATTTGCTGATATGCTAATTTAGAATTTTCAGCAAATCACATTTATTATCACATTATCGTATTATCACATTAAAAACTATGCCCAATCCACGGTTAGCAGGTAGGTACGCGAAAAGTCTTATTGACCTTTCAGTTGAAAAAAATCAGCTGGATGCGGTGTATAATGATATGTTGTTCCTCGAAAAAGTTTGCAAAAGCAATCGTGACTTTGTAAATCTTTTAAAAAGCCCGATCATAACAACGGACAAAAAAGAAAAGATCTTCGACACGATTGCGCATGACAATATTGGCGATCTCGCAGCGTCTTTTAATAAATTGCTGATTAAAAAAGGGCGCGAAAATTATTTGCCGGAAATTGTTACTGCCTTTATTGAACAATACAAAAACTATAAAGGAATTAATATTGTGAAGTTGGTTACTGCTGTTCCGGCAAGCGATGAATTAAAAGACTCGATCACCAATAAAATAAAATCTGCTCTTAAAATAGAGCATATCGAATTAAATACAGAAGTGAATCCTGATATTATTGGTGGATTTATTTTGGAAATAGGAGATAAATTAGTTGATGCAAGCGTTGCTTTTGAATTGCACAATATCAAAAAGGAATTTGAAAATAATGATTTCGTTTACAGAATCCGTTAATTGAGAATTGATAATTGTGGTAACTAGCTATAACGTATAACCGAAGATAGTAGGACAGAGTTGATTAGAATTGTCATAGTACAAGAGTGTGACGCAACGATGATCAATAGAATTACTGAAGTCGGTTATATAAAATAGAAATAAAAAATTAATAGTGAATGTATGATTTGCAGAAATCGTACATCTAAAATCGTAAATCAAAATGGCAGAAATTAAACCAGATGAAATTTCGGCGATACTGCGTCAGCAGTTGAGCAATTTTAATGTTGAAGCTGAGCTGGAAGAAGTGGGCACTGTATTGCAGGTGGGCGATGGAATTGCGCGCGTTTACGGATTGAATAATGTAGGCAGCGGCGAGTTGGTGGAATTTGAAAACGGTGTAAAAGCGATCGCACTTAATCTTGAAGAAGATAATGTGGGCGTGGTGTTGATGGGAGAAAGCGGCGATATTAAAGAAGGAACAAAAGTTCGCAGAACCGGAAATATTGCATCTATTAAAGTTGGTGAGGGGATGCTTGGGCGTGTTGTTAATACATTGGGTCAACCGATTGATGGAAAAGGCCCGCTTACCGGAGAAATGTTTGAAATGCCATTGGAAAGAAAGGCTCCGGGTGTAATTTTTCGTGAACCGGTAAAAGAGCCATTACAAACAGGAATCAAAGCCATTGACGCGATGATCCCGATCGGACGCGGACAACGTGAATTAATAATCGGCGACAGGCAAACCGGTAAAACGGCAATTGCTGTGGATACGATCATTAATCAAAAAGAATTTTATAAAGCAGGGAAACCCGTTTTCTGTATTTATGTTGCGATCGGACAAAAAGCATCTACCATTGCCGGTGTAATGAAAACTCTGGAAGAAAATGATGCGATGGCTTTTACGGTGATAGTTGCCGCGTCAGCATCCGATCCGGCGCCATTACAATTCTATGCTCCATTTTCCGGCGCTGCGGTTGGAGAATATTTTAGAGATACCGGTCGTCCGGCATTGATCATTTATGATGATCTGTCGAAGCAGGCTGTTGCATATCGTGAAGTGTCTTTGTTGTTGCGTCGTCCACCGGGTCGTGAAGCTTATCCCGGAGATGTATTTTATTTACATAGTCGTTTACTTGAACGCGCAGCAAAGGTCATCAGCGATGATGGTGTAGCAAAAAATATGAATGATCTGCCTGATTCGATTAAACATTTGGTAAAAGGCGGCGGCTCATTAACTGCGTTACCAATTATTGAAACGCAGGCGGGTGATGTTTCTGCATATATTCCGACTAATGTAATTTCTATTACTGACGGGCAGATATTTTTGGAGAATAATTTATTCAACTCCGGAATTCGTCCTGCAATTAACGTAGGTATCTCCGTTAGTCGTGTTGGTGGAAATGCGCAAATAAAATCAATGAAAAAAGTAGCGGGTACGTTGAAATTAGACCAGGCATTGTATCGTGAGATGGAAGCGTTCTCAAAATTCGGTGGTGACCTGGATGCTGCAACAAAACTTGTAATTGATAAAGGTGCACGTAATGTTGAAATTCTTAAACAAGCACAGTATTCACCTTTTCCTGTTGAAAAACAAGTTGCTATTATTTACTTGGGAACGCAAGGTTTGTTGCGCAATGTGGCGGTAAGAAAAGTAAAAGATTTTGAAGATCATTTTCTCATGGAAATGGAAAACAAAATGCCAGACTTGCTGGCAGAATTCAAGAAAGGTAATTTACCCGATGACGGCGTTAAGAAAATGGTTGAACTAGCGAATACATTGATTCCTCAATACAAATAAAAATAAATTCGGGCTTTAAATAAGCCTCGAATGTTTTACTGGTTGATTATCAGTATTAAAATAAATTACAAAAAAGTTTTTTCAATCTTTTTTTAAAATTGCTTGCATAATCAAAAAACTCAGGCAATCTTTGCATCATCGGTTTCAAACCGCATCCCAAAATTCCCTGAACCACCAATCCTGGTCCAATTTTCCCTCATTTTTACCCATCTGATATTTAGATAAAATCTCTCCAATCTCCTCGAAAAAGTCAATTTTCGATTTTTCAATTATCTTCCAATTTTACTATGAGCTGTTCGGTGAACAGAAATTTATTTGTCAAAAATTTTTTATGAAATATTTGTACCCGACTCAGAAATTAAATACTTTTTCTCTCATAAAATATTCGGCTTTATCATTAGTTGGTTTGTTTTCATTTCTTTTTTCTTTCTCTCAAAAAACAGATCTTACAAATGCTTCGGTAGATTTAGTTTCTTTCACAGCCCAGTCAAATGGTGCGGATAAAATCAATCTTAACATTGTAACAGGCTCGGAAATAAACTTCAGTCATTTTGTTATACAACGCAGTGCTGATGGAACGAATTTTGAAGATGTGGCGATTATTTTTTCTGAAGAAGATAATACCAATTCTGTTCCAAGATTTTATTTCTACACAAATAATGTGAACGGAAAAAGCGCTTCAATTTATTATCGCTTGAAGATTGTTGATTTAAAGGAACAATACAAATATTCTGATACAATTGCTTTTAGTTTTTTAATGCCCGGGATTTATGCAAACGTAAGTCCGCAACAAAACAAATTGAGAATAACGATACCTGAAAATTGGTCTGGCAAAACAGTTTATTACAGTATTTATAATGCCAGCAATAGAATTATTAAAGAAGAAGTTCGCAACAACGCTACTGAAACAGAAACATTAAATATTACTGATCTGCCCGCAGGAAGATATACTATTAAAGCAGTTAACGGAAAAGACTCATCAGAACAAAAAATTGTAAAATTAAACAGTTACAGTTAAGATTTTAGTTTTAAAGGGTACGATCAACAAACAGCCGGACTTTTCTAAGTCTGGCTTTTTTATTTGTAATGCAATCATAAGTTTTGCAATTTTCATTCGAGCCCGAAAAGATCCGATGAGAAATAGTAAAGAAGATTTGAATTCAGAATCAAATCAACCTATTGCATTAATTTAATAACACGTTTATTTATTAGTTCGCCATTATAATATACTTGTAATGTATAGGTGCCGCTGGATAAGTTGCCAAGGTTATACATTTTAATATTATTCATGCCTTTATTTACATTTTGTTTTTGCTGTGCGACTGTTCGTCCATACATATCAATTAGCGCAAAAGTGGATGGGGCATTATCCGGGGCTGTCATATCAAAAGCGAGCCAGTCGTTGAAAGGACTTGTTACCGATTGTACATCAAAATTTATATCGGTATTACTTAATAAAACGATGTTGCTATATTTTTGATAATTACCACTAACTATGTTGATACGATAATAAGTTGGCTGTGATATTTCTCTCGGGTCTGTGAAATTATAAGTAGCATTAAGACCATCCTGTGAAGTACCGATAAGGGTTCCGATGTCTTGAAAATGGACCTGGTCTGTACTTCGTTGAATTAAGTATGTCGTGTTGGGTGTTTCATTGCTTATTATCCATTGTAATTTGCCATAGTCATCATCAAGTCGTCCTTTGAATGAAATAATATTTGTAGATAGTACAAACATACAATTGGCGCTTACCACAATTTTTTGTGCCGTTGCATAGGCGGAACAATTGCTGTTGCTTAAATTGCCGGAGGTAGTTGCTACAATAAGCCTGTATGTTGTTAAAGTATCTGTTGTGTTTAGTGGATAGTAACGGGTTGCAACGTACTCATAGTTTCCTGTACTGGGGTTATAAACGGGCGTACCTGTTCCAATTGGGCCCGCTCCTGTTGT
>DATHPY010000684.1:0-6343 GCA_035483315.1 Puia sp.
CAGGAAAGAATTACTTCAACAAAAAACGGATCCATCACTTCAGTGCAGGCGGTATATGTGCCTGCAGATGATCTGACCGATCCTGCGCCCGCAACGACTTTCGCCCATCTTGATGCAACAACAGTATTGAGCAGAAAAATCGCGGATCTTGGAATTTATCCTGCGGTTGATCCGTTGGATTCTACCTCAAGAATTCTTACTCCAAAAATTGTTGGTGCATTGCACTACGATTGTGCCAACCGCGTTAAATTAATATTACAGCGTTATAAAGAATTGCAGGATATTATTGCCATTCTCGGATTGGATGAATTAAGTGATGAAGACAAACAAACGGTTTCGCGTGCAAGAAAAGTTCAGCGTTTCTTATCACAACCATTCCATGTTGCAGAAGCATTTACGGGTTTGAAAGGAGTGCTCGTTCCGATAGAAGAAACTATTCGTGGATTTAATATGATCATGGATGGAGAAGTTGATGACTATCCTGAATCTGCTTTCAATCTTGTTGGCTCTATTGATGATGCCATTGAAAAAGGAAAGAAATTGATGGCGGAAGCGCAGGGATAAGATCAGTGTAGAGTTTGTAGTTTGTTGTTTGAGGTTTCCGAAATTTAGGATTTGTAAGGCAACACAGACTTTCAAGAACTACAGACTCAAACTACAAATTACAAACAATGAATCTCGAAATACTTACACCGGAAAAAAAATTGTTCAGCGGAGATGTGTATGGAGTGCAGCTTCCGGGCACTACCGGTTTTTTTGAAGTGCTGGAAAAACATGCTCCGTTGATCAGTGCATTAAAAACCGGCCGCCTGAAAGTTTTAAAAGACAAATCCAATCACCTCGCTCTTTTTGATATCCAAAATGGATTTGTTGAAGTAATAAATAATACTGTTACTGTATTGGTTGAGGGAGCGAAAGAAGTGAATAATTGAGAATGGATAATTGACAATTGATAATTCCTCAACATTTTCCACATTAATTCAACGTTGGATCGATCGGGTAATTAATCATCACTTCATAGTCGCCGCCAAGATGGCGCAATGCATCTTTCCAAATTTCATCAGTGTGCTTGTGAAAAACTAATTTACGTGTAGCCGCCACCGTTAGCCATGATTTTTCTTTCAATTCATCATTCAGTTGTCCGCCACCCCAGCCGGAGTAACCGATAAAAAAGCGAATTTTGTTAATATCAATTTCTCCTGATCGTATTAAGTTGATGGCTGTTTCAAAATCACCACCCCAAAAAACGCCATTGGTAATTTCATAACTGCCCGGGATTTTTTCCGGGTACAGATGCAAGAAATGAATGGTATCCATTTGAACGGGTCCGCCGAAATAAACATTTATTTTCAGATCGTCTGCGCCGCTCACTAATTCATCCAATGTGTAATCATAATTTTTGTTCAGCACAAAGCCAAAGCTTCCTTCTTCTTTGTGTTCGCATAAGAAAATTACAGTCCTTTTAAAATTCGGATCTTTTAAAAAAGGATCAGCAATTAATAATATACCCGCAGCCGGATTATCCATATCAACTAAATTAATTAGAAAAATAGAAGTGTACAAATTGAAAATTGAGCAGCCGGGTCTTGACGAATTATGCTGACCGGTAAACTTAAATAAATTTAATTGGCGTAATTCGCGGTAATAGCTGTAATATGGTTTGTGAAACCTTCGTTAAATAGTCTTATCCTAACCACATAAAAACTGGTAAACCTTATACCATTTCGATAAATTTGTAGTTACCAACAAACGTTGACAAAGCTAAACTGTATTGCATTTTTTGTTTGAATAAATTGTTGAGTATTAAAAAAAGCAGCCGGTGAAAAAAATTTTCCCTGTTATTATTATATTGATCACTTTGTCGCTTATTGGCATTATTTACATCCAGGTTAACTGGGTGAGGACAATGGTTGAAAATAAACGGGACCAATTACTGCAAAACGTGGACTATGCAATGAATGATGTTGGGCAAGAATTGATACAACAAAAAGCTCTTTTGCCCGGAGTAAAAAATTTGCGGTTTAAACCAGGCGAAACGTTGCACCCGACGGATCAGATGATAATGGAGTTTTTAAAGCCTACAACGATTGCGCAAAAATTTACTGTCACCGAAATTGGAGATAAGCTGCAAAAAGCTTTTAATAATCACGGACTGAAAAATATCAGGTTTGAATTTGGAGTAAGCTCGGATATAAACTTCATTACGTATGAACTTGAATCGAAAAATTTTCTCCAGATTCTGGAAGATACAGTACACAATCATGTATTTATTTATGTATTGCAGGAATCGGGTGGAACTTCATTGAATAATCTTACGCCGGCAGAAACGTTATGTGTTATTGTTCCCGATTATAACAGCATTGTGTTAAAGGGAATGCGCCTCATGATCTTTATTGCTATCTTTTTTACGCTGGTTATCGTCACCGCTTTTTATCTTACTGTGCGCACTTTGCTTCAGCAAAAGAAAATCAGCGAGATAAAAAATGATTTCATCAATAACATGACGCATGAATTCAAAACACCGCTGGCGACGATATCTCTTGCTGTGGATGCTTTGCGTAACGATAAAGTTTCACAGGATAAACAAAAATCAAATTATTTCAGCAGCATTATTAAAGAAGAAAATAAACGGATGAACAAGCAGGTGGAAACTATTTTACAAGCTGCATTGCTCGACAGAAATGAAATGGAGTTAAATCTTTTTCCCGTGCACGTGCATGAAGTTATTAAAGATGTTGTTGACAATTTTAAATTGCAACTGGAAGATAAGCATGGCAAAGCCGATCTACAACTGAATGCAGCGAACGATCTGTTGATGGTTGATGAAGTGCATTTCACCAGTTTGATCTCAAATCTTATCGACAACGCGGTGAAATATTCGAGAGATCATGTGAATATTAAGATCACGTCGCACAGCACAAATAAAAATTTTGTTCTCCGCATTGAAGACAATGGAATTGGAATGAATAAAGAAACGCAGCGACGAATATTTGAAAAATTTTACCGCGCGCACACTGGCAATGTGCATAATGTAAAAGGTTTTGGATTGGGATTGAGTTATGTAAAAACAATGGTTGATGCACACGATGGAAAAATAAAAGTAGACAGCACTATTGGAAAAGGAACAAGTTTTACACTTGAGTTTCCATTTAAAAATAATCACGAGTTATCCCCGGATAACAAACATGAATCCCCGTAACTCAAAAAACGGAAATCATTTTGCAGCGCATATTCATAAATTTTTTTCCAGTCATCTCCAACAAAAGCTGCTATCAATAATAATAATGTAGATCTTGGCTGATGAAAATTTGTGATCAGTATTTTTACTATTCTAAATTGATAAGATGGTGCAATTAATAATTGTGTTTTAGTAATGATCTTAGTGAGATTGTTTTCTTTCATCCATTTTAATAAAGAGCGCAGAGATTCTTTTGCAGAAATATTTTCTGAAGATAATTCATACGCATCCCATTGTGCAACAGTTAAATTTTCCAGATCTATTTCAGAAAATAAGATTGTCTTTAATCCAAGCCAATAAAGACTTTCAACAGTTCGCAGTGAAGTTGTACCGACTGCAATAATATTTCTTTCCAAATTATTAATGATGGCATTAATTGTGGTTTGATTCACTTCAATAAATTCCGCGTGCATTTCATGATCAGATAATGTTTCCGTTTTTACCGGCTTAAAAGTTCCGGATCCAACATGAAGTGTTACAAAATCTTTTACAATATTTTTTTCAGATAATTTTTTAAAAACATCATCTGTAAAATGCAAACCCGCAGTTGGCGCAGCAACGGAACCATCATGCGTTGCATATATTGTTTGATATCTTTCATCATCTGATTTTTCAACTTCTCTTTTTATGTATGGCGGCAATGGTGTTATTCCAAAATGATGAATGCCTTCTGCAAAAGATAAATTATCCGGCGACCAGGAAAACTGAATTATAAAACAATCGCTTAATTTTTCCGCAAAAGATGCTGACAAAATGATCAGCTTATTGTTTGCAATAATTTCTTTCTTCAAAATTTGTCCATGTCTCCATTTGGAAGCGCCGCCTACTAAACATTTCCAATAAACTGATTTTGTTTGATGCATCGCAGAAGTGATGTCAGCATATCGCGCATCTGGTTCAAGACAAAAAATTTCAATAACCCCACCCGTTTCTTTCAAAAATTTTATTCTGGCGCCAATTACTTTTGTGTTGTTGAAAATAATTAATGAACCGTTTGGAAGATGATCAGAGATATTTTTAAAGACGTCAGAAGAAATTTCTCCTTTTTTATACACTAATAATTTTGACGCATCTCTTTCTGGTAATGGATATTTGGCAATTTTATTTTCTGGAAGGCGATAATCAAAACGGGAGATGGAAATATTTTTTGGATCCATAAAAATTGCAGCCAACTGCTGCGTTTTTATTTGAAAGTAAAATTAAAGTTATCTTTTATTTTTTGGTACAACAAGCTTTAACCCGCTCCAGTCTTCGCTTACAGCGCAAACCTTTATATCTATCAGGTCATTCTTAAGCGCATAATTTCTGATTTCATTTTCCGTAATATCAGTTTCAATTCCGGAGCTTTTTTTATACCAGGAAACCCATATTATAACGTTTGGATTTTTAGTGCAAATTTTTTTCAACTGTTTCATTTCAATTTCAAATTCACGATTTGTTTTTGCAAAAAAATGTACAAGATCAGGCGTAATTTTTTTATTGGTAAGCTGATCAGAAATATTTTTTTCAAGCAGATCAAAATAATTTTCAGGCGCATTAATCAAAAGCACCTTCATATTTTCTGCAATTCCCAATTTCTTAATCAATGGTGTTCCTGAATAGCCTGCTGCCGGCATGAGCGATTATTTTAGTAATAAAAAGATGGATTACGCACATCAATTCACACTTATTCACATACAATCTACATCAATTTTTAAGTCAAAATTCCTGAACCCTTACTCACACCCATTTTCAGAGAGAAAACCAATGTGGAAAAAATTAATTTTCTTAATTTTTCGTTATTAGTGGGAAAAAAAGTTATTTTGTGGGATATTGTGTTATTTTTCTACATAATTCATGTATAAATGGCTGGTTTTCTGGGAGAATATAAAGCAACGTTAGACGCAAAAGGTCGCTTCCTTCTGCCTTCTGGTTTAAAAAAACAGATGGAAGAAAGTAGTGACAAGCGTTTTGTTATTTCCCGCGGACTGGAAAAACACCTGAATTTATACCCCTGGGATGAATGGAATAATGTATTTGGACGAGTAAGCAATTTGGAAGATTTCGACCCTGAAGTTAGACAATTCCGAAGATATTTTATGAACGGAGCTACGATAATAGAATTGGATTCGGCAGGAAGAATGTTGATACCTCAAAATTTAAGATTGCATGCCGGTTTGGAAAAAGATATCTCGCTGGTGGCAACCGGAAAGTTGATTGAAATATGGGATGATGGTAAGTACGATAAGTTCTTTGAAGAATTTCCTATTGAGAAATTCAGCGAAATGGGCAAAAAATTAATGAGCAAAAAAGATCCGGGAAATCCGAATCTGAATTAGAAACGCCATGGGTAAAAACGAAAACTCCCAATCGTTTTCGAATAACGAAGCTTACCATGTTCCGGTGATGTTGAATGAAATACTCGATGGATTGCAGATAAAACCGGATGGAATTTATGTTGATTGTACGCTCGGTGGTGGTGGTCATGCATCAGGTTTATTGAAAAGATTAAATGAGAACGGAAAACTTTTTGCATTTGACCAGGATGCTGATGCGAAACGGAATTTACCGGAGGATAAAAGAGTTGTTTATGTGCCGCAAAATTTTCGTCATATGCAACGTTTTTTGCGATTACATAAAATAACAACAGTGGATGGGATCATGGCGGATCTTGGAGTAAGCAGCCACCAGTTTGATGAAGCGGATCGTGGCTTTTCTTTTCGGTTTGATGGCGCCCTTGATATGAGGATGAATAACCAGCAAACACTTACTGCTGCTGATGTGATCAATACTTATGACGAAAAAAGGTTGCACAAAATTTTTGAGCAGTACGGAGAAGTGACAAACTCAAAAACATTAGCCAGGAAAATTGTTGAAGAGAGAAGGAAGATAACGTTAACAACTATACGAAGTTTTACGAATTTATTAAGCGCCGTAGTTAAAGGAAACCCCAACAAATATTTTGCGCAGGTCTTTCAGAGTTTGCGAATTGAAGTGAACGATGAATTAAACGCTTTGAAAGAAATGCTGAACCAATCACCACAGCTATTAAATGCCGGCGGACTGATTGCTGTAATTACATTTCATTCGCTGGAAGACAGGATCGTGAAGAATTTTTTTAAGAAA
>DATHPY010000685.1:0-11057 GCA_035483315.1 Puia sp.
TCAAACCGAAAAAAAATTAATTCATTGGCTGAAACAGGAAAACATATTCTCTCGCAAAATTGTATGGAAAATTACAAGATACATCTATCCATTTATCAGTGTTGGCTGCGTTGTGCTTTTTATGTATGATATTATCCAGCCTTCTTTATTTTATCCATTGCTTCTTTTCTTTTTTATTTTTTCCGGAGCGATAAGTAAAAAGATAAGTCCGGAATACAACCAAATAAATAAAATAGAACCGGAGATAGATACTTTATACAACTCCGTTGCCTGGATAGAAAAACAAAAATGGCAAAGCCTTTATCTGCTGCAGTTACAAAAAAAGTTTGCAACAAGCGATGTCACTGCTTCCTCAGCAATAAGAAAATTCAAAAAAATTCTTGACAGGTTTGATATGCGCCTGAACTTTGTGCTGTTTATTCCTTTAAATATTTTTTTTCTCTGGGATCTTCAAATTGTTTTTCAACTTGAGTCCTGGCGCGATCGCTTTTCAAAAGTAATGAGCGGTTGGTTTTTCGCACTCGGCGAAGCAGAAGCAATAAATTCTTTGGCAATTTTAAAATATAATCACCCTGGTTGGGTGTTTCCTGTTTTCGACACAAAAAATAAAGGAACGTTATCTGCAAAAGATCTTGGTCATCCGCTTATTCCCTTGGACAAATGTGTTCGCAATTCTTTTTCTACAGAAAATATCGGGCAAGTTGCGCTCATCACCGGTTCAAACATGGCAGGCAAAAGCACTTTTCTCAGAAGCGTTGGTGTAAATATTATTCTCGCGATGATGGGCTCACCAGTGGACGCATCGTTAATGACACTATCGCCTGTAAGTGTGATCAGCAGCATGCGCATAACAGATAATTTAGAAGAAAGCACTTCTACATTTTATGCAGAGCTGAAAAAACTTAAGCACATTATCGAATGCTGCAACAGGCATGAAAATGTTTTTTTGTTGCTTGATGAAATATTGCGCGGTACAAATTCGCTTGACAGACATACCGGTTCTGTTGCGTTATTACGACAGTTATTAAAACAGGACGCCGTTGGTATTTTAGCAACACACGACCTGGAATTGGCTCAGCTTGCAAATGAATTTCCGGTTAACATTCATAATTATCACTTTGACGTGTCTGTGCAAAACGACGAACTTTTTTTTGATTATAAATTGAAAGATGGAATTTGCCAGAGCATGAATGCAACCATTCTTATGAAAAAGATCGGCATTGATCTGTAGCATTAAATTTTCAAATGAATTCCTTCTCTGCTAAAATATTAATTATCGGAGTCAATCCTTATGTTTTGCTTCCGGCATCCCTACTAAAAGAAATATTTAAAAAAGCCGGAAAAAATAAAGGACCAATACCCGTTTGCGGAACGATCAACGAAAAAAAATTTACGCAAACACTCGTAAGATACAGCGGCAAATGGCGATTGTATTTAAATACTCCCATGCGAAAAAGCGCAGGAATTGATGTGGGAGATATTGCCAATGTAGAAATAAGTTATGATCCCAGCGAACGAACAACGCCAATGCATCCCAAATTAAAAGCCGCATTAGAAAAAAATAAAAAAGCGCTTACTGAATTTAATAAACAAATTCCTTCGCGGAAAAAAGAGATCATGCGATATATCAATTCACTAAAAACAGAGGAATCATTAGAAAGAAATATTAAACGGGCAATAGGATCTTTAACCGGCAAGGATAAATTTATACGTAGAAATTAAAAAAATCGGGTAATCTCTGTAACCTTTTGTAACAACTTAGGTTTATAATAAAAATCTTTTCGAACCAACTTGGACAGGATCACTGATAACGCGCTGATGATGCAAGTCAAAAACGGCGACCCAAATAAAATGGGTCCGCTCTTTGAACGCCACCACCGTGCTCTATTTGGTTTTCTATTTCAGATGACAAAAGATAAAGAGTCGAGCGAAGATATGGTTCAGCAGGTTTTTTTCCGGATGTTGAAATACGCAAAAACATTTACAGGTGATGGAGAATTTAAAACATGGATGTATCACCTCGCCAGAAATGTTCTCTTCGATCACGTGAAAAAAAATGAAAAGAAAAAAGATCATTACTCTTTGCAGGGATTAGAAGAGAAAACGGCAGGAGATTATTTCGCCAACGAATCGCTGGAAAAAAAGCAAGAGTTGCAAACCTTATCAATGGCTATTGATAATTTAAGTGAATCGAATCGTGAGTTATTAATTCTTTGCCGTTACCAGCGATTGAATTATCACGAGATCGCGCATATTCTCCATATCAGCGAGGGCGCTGTAAAAGTAAGAATGCATCGCGCACTCGCTCAACTGAAAACATCTTATTTAAAAATTGCGAATTAAACCGTTTGTATGAAATGTGATAATTATAAAGAAGATCTCAGCCAACTCATCGCTGGTTATATGGATCCTGCCGACAAAAAGAAATTGCTCGATCATCTTGCAGCCTGCCCCGATTGCAGAATGGAATTTGAAACCATGCAAAAAATATGGAGTATGATGGGAGAAATTCCGATGCCATCGCCATCATCTTCCATGCAAACAGGTTTTGATGCAATGCTTGAAAATTTTAAGCAGGAAGAACCACAACAAAAAAATTTACTGCAAATTTTTTCAGAAAGGGTAAAAGGTTTGTGGAATCAGCATCCGATGTGGCAGTTCGCTTACAGCATTATTATTTTAATTGTTGGTTTGGGAATTGGATATTCTTCCAATCATTATCGTCAAACAGCAGTTGCAGATAACAAACAAATTGATTCTCTTTCTTCGCAAGTTTCAGAAATGAAACAGATGATCATGCTTTCTTTATTAGAAAATCCTTCTGCATCTGAGCGTATGCGCGCAGTGAATTATACTGACCAGATCAGCAGCGTAAATAAAAAAGTAATGGACGCACTTTTCACTACGCTTAATGAAGATGCAAATGTGAATGTGAGATTAGTAACATTAGAAACGCTTGTTAAATTATCCGGTAATCCGGGAGTACGCGAAGGATTGGTGCAAAGTATAATTCACCAGGATTCACCGCTGCTGCAGTCTGCAATGGCAGATGTTATGGTAAAACTGCAGGAAAAAAAATCAATAAGATCTTTTCAGCAATTGCTTAATAAAAAAGGTCTCAACCAAATGGTAAGAATTAAAATTGAACAGAGCATTCAACGGTTGATCTAAAAACAAAAAATAAAAGTCATGAAAAAACTATTCATTCTCCTTATAGCAGGAGTAATGGTAATCTTTACTCACTATTCTGCAAAAGCGCAGGAATTTAAAGAACACATCAGCAAAGAATTTACGCCAACTGCTGGCGCCGCGGCCACTACCCTTTCTATTTATAATATAGATGGATCTGTAAAAGTGGAAGGATATTCAGGAGATAAAGTAATTCTTGAAATTGATAAAACAATTTCCGCTGATGATAATCAAACATTGGAAGTTGGAAAGAAAGAATTCAAATTAGAATTCAATCAAACTAACGATACCATTATGGCTTACATTACTGAACCCCATGATTCCCGTCCCCATCGTCATTACAATGAATGGAATGGAGATCAAAAAGAAATTGAATATCGTTACAGTCTTGAATTTACAGTGAAAGTTCCTTTCGCGATGAACCTTGATATTTCCACCGTGAACGAAGGAAAAATTAATGTGCAGGATGTAACCGGAACATTGCATGTAAATAATGTGAACGACGGCATCACCATTAAAAATGCAAAAGGTGCAACAAGTGCGCATACAGTTAACGGAAGCGTTATCGTCACTTATGTTGCTGTGCCGCCAGCGTCTTCGTCTTATTCAACAATTAATGGAGATATAAAAGTTACTTATCCCGGCGGTTTTTCTGCCGATATGGAATTTAAAAGTATGAACGGAGAATACTACACGGATTTTCCTGATGCGCAGATTCTTCCTGCAGAAGTTGTAAAAAATGTTTCACACCACGGCGATGGAACAACGTACAAATTAAATTCTAAAACCACCGTGCGCATTGGCAACGGCGGCAATAAATTCAAATTCGAAACACTGAATGGAAATATTTATATCAAAAAACAATCTTAAAAATACCACGATGAAAAAAGTAATTATTGTATTTACACTGTTGACAATTTTTTGCGGAAATAAAATTCTCGCGCAGAGCACCAACTCGGACGAACTCGTTGTTCCATTAAGCAGCCCTGGCAAACCATATACACTAAAAGTGGGGCTCGTATCCGGATCAATTACGGTGAGTGTAAATACCGGGAAGGACATCATCATTGATGTAAAAACTAAAGGTGGAAAAGAAAAAGGCGAAATGACAACTGCAGATAATGGTATGAAAAAAATTTCCAAAGGAAATAGTTATGGTCTTACTGCAAACGAAGATGATAATATAATTAACGTAAACACAGATAATCCCAACGAAGCAATAAATCTGTCTTTAAAAATTCCGCAGGATGTTAAACTAAAACTCAGCACAGTTAATGATGGAGACATCACGGTAAATAATATTAAAGGTGAGCTGGAAATAAATAATGTAAATGGAGCTATCACGCTTAATAATATCAGCGGTTCAGTTGTAGCAAGTACAATAAATGGAGATGTGATTACCACTTTCACCGCTGCGGATTCAAAAGCGCCGATGGCTTTCTCATCTCTCAACGGAAATGTGGATGTTACTTTTCCTTCAAACGTGCAGTACAATGTGAAATTGAAATCTGACCGGGGAGAAATTTATACTGATTTTGATATGGCAATCGATAAAACAGAACCAAAGGCCAGCAGTACAAATACAAATCATTCAGGCATGTACGAATTGAAAAAAGATGATTGGATTACCGGCAAAATAAACGGCGGCGGACCGGAAGTGATGATGAAAAATATGGAAGGCAATATTTATATCCGCAAGGCAAAAGGATAAAATGTTTACCGGTCGGCGACCAGCAAAGGCTCAACGCCGCAGTTGGTCGCCTGACCAACCGCAATTCTCAATTTATTTTCCCGCAGATGACGCGCTTGTTCATACGCTGTTCAGCGAAGATATTTCTGCGGGAATTTTTTTGTGCACCGATCTTCATTACTACTATTAAATATCGTTGCGTCGCACTCTTGTACTACAGGAATTCTATTCGGCAATTTTCGGTTATTCATCAGTGTTATGATCATTTGTTAAAAAGGATCATAATATTATTATCATCGTAATTACTCACTAAAATATCTTTCTTTCCATCTCCGTTCATATCATGAATAGCGATTCCGTCAGGGCGGTTTCCAACAGTGATGGTTTTAGTTTCGGCAACAGTATTCTTTCCCATATAAAAAATGGTTATGCTTTTATCATTGTAGTTTGTTACAGCAATATCATTGATGCCATCTCCATTAAGATCTCCGATAGCAACGCGGCTCGGGCTTCTTCCGGTTTTAAATGGTGAGCCGGACAATGAAGAAAATTTTCCTGTTCCATCTCCCAGCAAAATCCAAAGACCATCTTCACCTTTGCTTTCTGATGTTATTGTCGGAGAATTTACAATGGCAAGATCTGGATTTCCATCGCCATTCACATCACCAATAGCAACACCAAATGGCGCAGCGCCGCAGGCAAAAGGCGAGCCTTTCGCTTCATGAAACTTTCCATTTCCATCACCTAACAAAACGGTAGCATTATTCCCTTCCAGGTTTGTTGTAACAATATCGGGTTTGCCATCTTTATTAAAATCTCCGCTTCTTAATCTTTGATATGGACGATTACCAACTTTATAAAATGTTTCATTGCCGAAATCCATTTTTCCATCTCCGAAAATGATCAGCACATTATTTATGCCCCAGCTGTCAGTTGCCATATCAAGATTACCATCTCCGTTAAAATCGGCAATTGCAATTCCGTGAGTATGCGGTTTTGAATGAACTACAAATGGAGATCTTTCAGCTTGCTGAAATTGTCCTTTTCCATTTCCTGATAAAACAGTCAGCTCACTAATTTCTGTATTGGCAATTCCCAGATCTAAATTTCCGTCCTTATTAAGATCGGCGATCGCAATATCATTTGGTGAACGATTTGAAGAAACCGGAGAGCCTTCTGCATTTGTAAAATTTCCTTTGCCATCTCCCAAAAGAATTGTTATGGAACTGTCTTCTCCATTCGCAACAGCTATATCAGGGAAAGAATCATTATTGAGATCGTTAACTTCAATGCTGCCCGATCCTTTACCAACTTTTATTATTTTTATTTCGAACCCGGAATTATTTTCTTTCTTTGAACTTGAGCAACTAAAAATAATAATTGCTGCAATGACCGTGGGGAATGCAAGCTGAGAAAAAAGAAAATTTTTCATATTCTTTTTTGATTTTGCAAACTAAAGTTATAAAATCGCGGGAAGAATTTATGAAAAGAATACACCGGCATAAACGCTGGTGCAATTTGAAGATTTATTTATTATCAATTATCCGCCTCATCCTCTTATCCTTATCCTGCCAGAGAAGGACGGTACTTTATATCGTTACCAAACATTTTATCTTCCACATGAACATCTGAATAATTCTGTACCACATTATCACATTAATTATTCAGTTCTCAAACTTTTTATCGGGTTGGCAACCGCAGCTTTAATTGTTTGAAATCCGACGGCAATACTGGTTACAATAAGCGCAGCTAAAATAGCAACAGCATAAACCCACCAGCTTATATGTGTGCGATATGCAAAATCTTCTAACCATTTATTCATAAGCAATGCACCAAGCGGTGCGGCAATTAAAAATGCGAGAATGATGAGCCGCAAAAAATCTTTCGATAATATTAATGATATGTTTTTTATAGAAGCGCCAAGCACTTTGCGAATTCCTATTTCTTTTGTTTTTTGTTCGATGATGAATGAAAGCAATCCAACCAATCCAAGCACGTTTATTATTATAGAAATAAAAGTGAAAAGATTAAATAATTGTTGCGTCCGCTTTTCATCTTTATACATACTTGCTACATGCTCATCAAGAAAATTTGCTTCAAATATTTGTTGTGGATAAACTGATGTCCATGCTTTTTCGACCGCAGCAAGTGTGGATGTATTATTTGTACCGGAGAATTTTATTCCAACATTGTAATTGAAGAACGGAAATTCCACCATCAGTACAGATGAAACCGGTTGATGCATGGATGCGATGTGATAATCCTTGACAACGCCAATTACCGGCGCGGAAATATCATTCAGCCCAAAGGTTACATATTTACCAATCGCATCTTGCGGAGATCTGAATCCTAAAGATTTTACTGCGGTTTCATTCAGCACAAACGCGTATTTGCGCAAAGAATCGGGGATTGATTCCGCAATTTTATTTTCATCGGTTTCGTCAAACCATCTACCGGCAATTAATTGCAGTCCGTAAGTTTTTAAATAATCTTTATCCGCAGCTTTCACCGCAACATGCAATTGCTCCGTTGTGTATTTTTCTTTTAAATTAAATTCAGTGTTCACCTGGTTATCTCCCACCGGCGCATCGAGTGACAAACTAAAACTACTGATGCCGGGAATTGCCGACAACTGATTTCGTAACGCCTGCAATTCCGCAGGTTTATTTTCAGGTAACGCAATATCAACCACTTTATCTTTTTCAAATCCTAAAGGTTCTGATCTTACAAAATCCATTTGCTTCGCAACAACGATTGCGCCGATAATTAAAATTTGTGCGGTTAAAAATTGAAAAGTCACTAATCCTTTTCTAAGAATTACAACAGATCTTTTCGGCGTGGACATTTTGCTTTTTAATGCGGTGATCACATTAAATCCTGATAAAACAAAAGCAGGATACAAACCAGAAAGAAATGAAACTGTTATCCAAAGAGCTAATAAAAAAATAATGCTTTGCACGTTCAACCATTCGACCGGAATATTTTTATCAAGAAAATCATTCAGCAAAGGAATCAAAAACCGAATAGAAACAATTGCAACGATCATCACAAAACCTGAAAGCAAAAAAGTTTCTGATAAAAATTGTCTGATAAGATGTCCGCGTGTTGCGCCCATCGTTTTTCTCACACCAACTTCTTTTGATTTTTTTATTGCGAGTGCGGTGGAAAGATTAGTATAATTAATACACGCAGCAAGCATCAGAAACAAACCGATTGCTCCTATCAAATACAAATAACTATAGTTTACTGTGTATGCAGGATTGTTATGCGCATACAATTGATTGAAATGAATATCCGGCAGCGGCTGCAGTTTAAATTCTGTTTTAACGCCAATATTTTCCTGGTGAATATTTTTTGCAACAATTGATGCAAGAATTGTTTCTGTATACTTCACTTTATTATCTCCCTGCAAACCTATATAAGTAAATCCCGCGGAGTGGACGCTCCATTCATTTATAGGAATTCCTCCGATAAATTCGGGTCTGAAAGAAAGATAAGACAGGAGCATGTTGTAAGGCAAATGCGTGTTGCCGGGAGCATCTACAACTATAGCCGCCACTTCAAGATCAACAAGATTTGCAAATTTTATTCTCTTACCAATCGGATCTTCTTTCCCAAAAAAACGTTCTGCGGTTTTTTCAGTAAGAATGGCAAAGCCCGGTTCGGCTAATGCTCTTTTTATACTTCCTGCTTTTACGGTTAATGGAAAGAGTTTTGGAAAAACGGAGTCTGCGAAAATAGTATTGGTCTCTTTAAATTTTTTATCGCCAAAAGAAACTTCGTTGTCTTTATCATAATGAATTTGTGAAATTGATTGCTCGCCGGGCATAGCAGCGCGCATTGCTGATGCAAGCGGATAAGGAGTTACGGCGCTGAACGTTTTGCCGGTTGATGATGTATTATTATCAACCACTCGATAAATGTTCGGACCATTTTTTGCACGCTTATCAAAACTTGTTTCATGCAGAATAATTAATGCGATCAAAATACAAACAACCACACTAATATATAATCCGATAAAATTGAGCGCAAAAAAACCTTTGTTTTTTTTCAGATTGCGCAATGCAGTTTTGAAATAATTACTGAACATAAATTGTTAGTTACTAAGTTAGTGTCGGAAAAAATATTTTAATGAGAAGAATAATCTCGAAAATAATGCCCGAATTTAATGAATTGAAAGTCAGCGCAGAGTTAAGAAATTATTTTACAAACTGTACGATTTTGATACGCTCAGCGTTCGTTTCTATCCATTCGCAAAACCTTAAAGGCTTAATCAAGTTCTTGACAAATCATTTCGTTTTTTCAAAACCTTCAAGGTTTATATTCAATCAAAATAAAAAAAGGAGTTACAGATCGAGAAAGACTTTTCGTTTGCAGTTCATCAACAGATCATGAACATTTTTTTCTGTACCGGTAAATGGACCTGAAGATTCAATTTTTAAAGTTGCCATTGCCGCGGCAAATTCTCCGGCATGCTGGTATCCTTTTCCTTTTATGCGTTGGTATAAATAGCCGGCCATATAAGTATCGCCGCAACCAGTTGCATCAACAACTGAAGTAACCGGACTGTAAGCAGGTATTTCGTAAAAATCAACACCATTATAAATTACCGACCCGCGGCTGCCGAGTGTAATGATAATTTCTTTCACGCCCCAGTCAAAAAGGACCATGGCTGCTTTGCGCACATCGATGTAACCTGTAAGCGCATACATCTCCGGTTCATTTGCTTTTAAAATGTGTACAAAAGGAAGCGCTTCTTTTTTTTCAATCCAATCATTTAAAAAAACTTTTTTATTTTCTACCCGACGCAAATAACCCTGAACATCGAGCGACACCCTTCCTTTTTTTGATAATGCCTCAATTGTTTCCAACGGAATATCATCTGCAAGCAGCGGCCCCAAATGAAAAATGCGTGCGCTGACATTTGTCAATTGTTGTGCGGTGAATGGAGCTGATTGCTGCAAAACTCTTTGCGATCTGTTATCCATTCCTTCACTATAATCATTTTCAAAATAAACAGTGTGAGCAGAAAATGAAGGTACATGCACTTCAATGCCTTCTTCACGCAACTCAGAAACAATATACATTTCTTCTTTTGCGAGAGTGGTTATTAATTGATAGCGGATGTCCATGCTGCGGATGGCATTGGAGAAATAAAAAGATGTGCCCCCGGCCATGTGAACCACGCCTTTGCCGGTAATTACTTTGTCCAATGTAATATGTCCAATGCAACAAATATCGTACATACGCTGATCAGTTAAGGACAATGAAATTAAGACAATAATAGCATTTTGAAAAAAGATTGAAAAGAATTAACGATCAAAACCCGGGAATATATTTACAAATGCACGTTACCGTTAGTTTTATTTTATTTTTTGGGAAAAATGATGGCATATATCACATAAAGCCACCCGAGAATGCCATGAATGATGGCGAGAAGAATAGATTTATTTCTCGTCCACGATACCACAACTGCGATGATCGTTCCAAGCCCAACACCGGGACCATAATAACCCGGTTGCCAATAACCGGGTCCGCTATATGTATGTACAACGCAGGAAGAAAGACAAAATATTATTAATACTGAAAACAAAAATTTGCTCATGCTGATTGATTGTAAATATGAAGTTAGCTTATTCGATCATTTATTTTTATTAATTATCCTCAATGAATTGTAGAACTTTTTTCCCAAACCGATTTAAAGTCTCAATAATCGATAAACGAGAATATAAAGTTGAAAAAATGCTCCTGTTGAAGGATCGTATTTTAAACAAACACCTTCTTGCATCTTTTTTTAAATCTAAAAATACATACTTAAGCGGCATGTTATCTTCATAAAATTTTATAACACAATGCATAATTTATGGAAGAAAAAATTTTTGATATTTCGTTTGAAAGTGCAGAGAAAAAATATACCGGTTGGGTAAATCCTTCCGAAAGACTTGACCATGACGGGAAACCGGTTTCTTTTCATGTTGCACTCAATAACATTTTTTTTGGAGAATTATCATTGCAACATTGCCAATGGAACATCAATGAGAGCCGCCCGTATCAACTGTTTGAAGCGGTGGGAAAGGAAATTGAAAAATATTATAAGCTATTATAAGCTATAAACTTCCTGTGATGAAAGAAACATTTACTCCTTATACTATTGAATATGCTTATGGTAATACATCAA